>JAZOTV010000217.1:0-4793 GCA_045657815.1 Akkermansia sp. | reverse complement strand
ACAGAACGACATGGCTACGATCCGACTTTGTTGGATGCCGATGCCCTGAACACCGCCGCGGCTTATGGCTGGCAGCCGCAGCCGAACTGGATTCTCACCCCCCACCCGGGTGAAATGCGCAGGCTTGATTCCCGCCCCGCTGCCCCGCGCTGCGAGGTGGTGGCCCGGTACCTGGAGCTGCACGAATGCACACTTCTGCTCAAAGGAGCCCGCTCCCTCATAGCAGACCGCATCCGGGTGCTCTATAACTCCACAGGCGGCCCATACATGGCCAACGGCGGCCAGGGAGATGTGCTGGCTGGTGTCATTGGCGCTCTTGCTGCCCAGGGGCTGGCCCCGCACCGTGCCGCTGCTGCCGGGGCCTATGCCTGTGGACTGGCCGCAGAGTGCGCCTGGGCTGCAGCGGGGTACCCGCGTGCTATTCGCGCCACGGATGTGGCCGCTTTCCTTCCGCAGATTCTGGCCTGATGCACCGGAAAATAAGACCGGGCTCCCAATCAGGAACCCGGCCCCACTCTCTAATCAACTATGAAACTACATGAAAAAAATTGATTGGGTTCCCTTTAAGGTTGCGCGACAGGAACTTCATCTGTAGGTGTAGATGCACCCCGCGACAAAAACGTTCAAACAAATAAGAAAAAATCCTCCCGTTCGCTCAAATATGCCCTTTATTTTAACTTCAGGGGGCGCTGCTGCATCGGGCCATGGTGCTCTGGAACCGGAAAACCTCAACCGCTGAGGTGTGGTCTGCCATTCTGCAACATGCCTGCGCAGCAAAAGCTACACGCGGATTCTGCACATTCAACCTGGAACTTCAGTTTTCCTCATCGAACTGCAGCGTCTTGACCCAGCCGTCGCGGGGTATCTCCGTGTTCGGAAAAATAGCGCGGGCTATATCCCGATAAGCCTTCGGGTTGGGCAGACTGGGGCTGAAATGCGTGAGCCAGAGCTCCTTCACCCCGCCGGCATTGGCCGCCAGTCGGGCAGCCTCGCTGAAAAGCATGTGGCGGTTCTCGCGGGCTTTCGGCAGCATTTCGTCCTCTCCATACATGCCTTCGCAGATAAAAAGATCAGAATCTGCCGCAGCGGCGGAAATAGCCGGCACCGGGCGTGTATCTGTGCAGTAGGTAAGTTTCAGTCCCTTGCGCGGCGGCCCCAGCACCATATCCGGGGTGAAAAGGCGGCCTTCGTGTTCAATCGTCTCGCCCTTTTTCTGCAGACGCCCCCAGAACTCCATCGGGATGCCATGCTCGCGGGCTCGCGCGGCATCGAACTTGCCGGCGCGGGGCAGGGTGAAGCTATAACCGTAGCAAGGCACTCCGTGGTGTACCTGGAAAGCGTGGATATCGCAATCGCGGAAAAACATTGTCTCCTCCGGCGTTTCGAGTTCGCTCACGCGGATATCGAAGGGCAGATTCGGGGCAATGGTACGCAGCGCATTCACCACGCGCTCTGTGCCTGCAGGGCCAATGATGGATAACTCCTCCTCCCGCCCCATGTTACCCATGGTGAGGAGCAACCCCGGCAGTCCGGAAATATGGTCGGCGTGCAGGTGGGTTATGAGAATCTTATCTACCGGCTTCAAGCTCATACCGGCACGCTGCGCGGCAATCTGAGTCCCCTCGCCGCAATCAATCAGCACGCTGTGGCCCATGTAGCGCACCATCAGCGAGGTGAGCCAGCGATTCACCAGCGGCAGCGTGCCGCCGGTTCCCAGAAGACAGATATCGAGCACGCGGCGAGTTTCGCACAGCCCACCGGAAAAGTCAAGAACTCAGCGCGCCACAAAATATTTTGAATGCCGCCGCGCAGGTCTTGGCAAGGAGGTCAGGGGGGGGGAAGAAGACGCTGGAAATGGGGCTCCGGGGCTTTTTGCTTTTTATTCCCCTTCCTCGGCTGCAATCAGGCCTGCATCGTCAATGTCGGGATATTCACTCTGGAACCCGGCGGTGTCTGGAACAGGGGCATTGGTCATGAGGTCGGCGAATGCGGGGAGCCCGACGGCCATAGCCTGAGCTTCGAGTTCATCAAGGTGTTTCTGCAGGTCATCGGGGCTGGGTTGTTCGTTGAAACCTGCTATGTGAGTGAAGTAGTGGTAGAGCGCCAGGCGGACAACGGAGCTGGTTTCGAGGCCTATGAATGAACTGTAGTGCTCCAGAGCCTGGCTGAGTTGCGGGGTAATGCGAAAGGAGATGGCTTTGCGCTGGGTGGCGCTGGGGGCATAGCGTCGCAGTGCTGCGGGGAGGTTGCGGTCGCGGCGGTATTGGGCGTTGATTTTCTGGAGAATGGCGGCCTCGTTGCCGGGATTCTGATTGAGCAGGTTGTATATGTGTTCACGAAAGGATACGGCCTCGGCCAGGGCGTTCTGTTCGCTGCCGTATTCGATGTCGGAGAAGTAGCGTACGAGACGTTGCTTGAAGCGCGTGATACAGAAGCGCCAGCCGCTGAATGAGCCGTATTCCTTGTTGCATCTCGTAATGTGTTGTGATGTCATTGGTGTTGAGCATAACGCTCAGGCGTGGATGCTTCACTATAATATAGCGGTGTGACAATATATTTTTTTTACTGGCGGGGCCTGTTGTATGGACGAGTAGCAGGCTTAGCAGGGTGGTTCGTCATTGATTTTCCGGCTGTGTTCTGGTATGATGCGGGCATGCCGAAGGTCAACCTCAAGGAGAAATGGAGGCGGACGCCGCATTGCCCTGGGGTTTATCTGATGAAGGGGGAAGGCGGTGGGGTGATTTATGTGGGGAAGGCCAAGGATTTGCACCGGCGCCTGGCAAATTATTTTTCGCCTTCGCGCGCCACGCTGGAGAATGGCAAGACTCGGGCGCTTATTGCGGCCATTGTGGATTTTGACTATTACGAGGTGCGTAATGAGCAGGAATCGTTGATTCTGGAGCAGAAGCTCATCAAGGAGTATCGCCCGCATTATAATGTTCAGTTGCGGGATGATAAGCGGTATTATTTGCTGAGGGCGAGCCGGCAGGAGGAGTTTCCGCGCTTCTCGCTGGTGCGCCTGCGCAAGGATGACGGCGCGCGCTATATAGGGCCGTTTGTGCATGCCACGGCGCTGAAGGAGACGGTGGAGTGGCTGAATCACCGCTTCCGGCTGCGCACGTGCACCTGCCGCCACCCGGGGGAGGAGCAGTACCGCCACTGCCACGATGATGAAATCCGTCACTGTTCGGCGCCGTGTGTGGGGCGCATTTCGCCGGAGGAGTACCGGGAGAATTTCGAGGCGGCTCTCGGGCTGCTGGAGGGGCGCGGGCGCCAGGCGCATCTGGATGCGCTCACGCAGGAGATGATGGAGGCCTCCGAACGGCTGGATTTTGAGCAGGCTGCCCGCTTGCGCGATGTGCGCGAGAATATCATGAAAACGCTGGAGCCCACGCGCCGCTTCACCCGCCGCTCGCCGGATTTACCGGGCACTGTAGACCCGGACCGCGACCTGGCGGAGCTGGCCGGGTATCTGGGCATGGCGCAGCCGCCTGCGGTGATGGAGTGTTTCGATATCTCGAACCTTTCCAGCAACCATATTGTGGCCAGTATGGTGCGGTTCACCAATGGGCGCCCGGATAACGCAGCGTATCGCCGGTATCGCATCAAGGATGTGGACGGGCAGAACGATTTTGCGTCCATGCTGGAGGTGGTGCGCCGCCGGTATTCGCGTATTGTGAATGAGAGTAGCGCGCTTTTTGATAAGCCGGAGGGGCTGGATATGTATGCCTGGCTCAAAGCGCTGGCCCAGGAAGGAAAGGCGCCCATCAAGGTGCCGGATCTGGTGGTGGTGGACGGCGGCAAGGGGCAGCTGGCTATTGCGGTGCAGGTGCTGGCGGAGATTGGCCTGCAGCAGATGCCGGTGGTGGGCCTTGCGAAGCGCGATGAGGAGATTTACCTGCCTGGGCAGAGTGAGCCGCTGGTGCTGAGCCATGATTGCGGGGCGCTGCGCCTGCTGCAGCGTCTGCGCGATGAGGCGCACCGCTTTGCCAATAACTACAACGAGCTTCTGGTGCGCAAGCGTGTGCGGGAGAGTAAGCTGGATGCTTATCCCTCCATGACCCCGCGGCGCAAGGAACTGCTGCTGGCGCGGTTCCACACGGTGCCGGGCATTCGCTCCCGCAGCCCGGAGGAGCTGGCAGAGCTGCCCGGCATTTCTCTGAAGTGGGCCCAGTCCTTCAGCCAGTGGCTGAAGGAGAATTGACCCGTCTCTGCCATGGCGGGCGATTTGAGCGGGTGGCTCAGAAGTAGGTCCGCAGGCGTAGTGTGGAGGGGGTGACGAAGATATTAATGGCTCGTTTTCTGAGGGGTGAAGTTGGGGGTGGAGAAGCTGGCATCGAAGCTGCAGGCGGAGAGCCCGAGCACGGCGGCGGCGATGATGATGATGCGAAGTGTTGTCATGGTGCTTCTTATCTTACGCCGCCGCGGCGGATAGGCAAGGGGTTAGTTTAGTTGTTTTTTTGCCAGACCTCAGGGTGGATTTCGATACCGCGGGGGCGGGGGTGTTTTATTCCCTGATCGGTGGGGCGGACGAACGAGGCGCAGGGCGCTTTCTATGTTGAGGCTGATGAATGCGAGCTGAATAAGCATCAAATTGCCGAATCTGTTCGCGCGAGGAGGGTAGCACACTTTGCCTGTGAGCGCAAGGCAAATAGGGGATTGCTGATAAAAGAAACCCACCGGCCTGTGGGGTACAGGCTGGTGGTGGAAATTGCTGTGTAAAAAGCGTGCTTTACTTTTCGCTCAGAGAGCCGGTGCCGGGCAGTTCCTTGCCAGCCTGCGGCTTGCGGAAG
>JAZOTV010000216.1:0-3984 GCA_045657815.1 Akkermansia sp. | reverse complement strand
GCTGCGTCATCCGCGGCTATACCAGCACAGAGGGCCTGGAGCCCTGCGATTATGAATCAACCGAGCTGACTCCCTGCATCCTCACTCCGGAACATATCAGGAACGATATTCCCAAGTGGCCGGACTGCGGCGGCAAAGAGCTGTGGGAGGAAATCTGCGAGCACGAAATATGCCGGGGCAAGTGTTATCAGGATGACATTTACCCGACAGACTACGAAACACACAAACTCGGTGGCTACCCCACTTACGCACAAGGCACGCCGGACATTCCCGAAGGCTACGAATTCGTACTGCAAATCAGTTTCGATGAAAACGCCGGTCTCACTATCGGGGACTTGGGAAATTACTTCTTCTACAACGCCAACGAAGATGACTGGCGAGTCTACGCTGATTGCTACTAAGCGCCATGCCCGGGCAGCACTGCCACAAACCAGGATTTTTCCGGAGGTTCTTTCTTTCGCCATCCAGGGATTAAGACACCCTATTTCCACACGAAATTCTTGCGTGATCCAGCAAAAGCTGCTAGATTGGGGGCGAAGCATCCTCCAGCACATGATTCACCGCATTATCATATCCCTGCTTATCTCTGCTGTCCCCCTGCATGCGCAGGAGGAGTGGGTGGAATTGGAAGAAGTGGAAGCCGTGACCGTAGCCGATATTTCCAAGCAAAGCCGGGATGCCGCCGAAGCGGGAGATGCCGCCGCCCAGCTGCAACTGGCGCGTTGTTACTTCACCGGCAGCGGTGTGCCGCAATCCACCCGGCTGGGCATGCAATGGCTGCGTAAATCAGCCGAACAAGGATATGCCGATGCCCAGTGCCACCTGGCAGAGCGCTATTTCAACGGCCAGGGAGTGGAGCGGGATCCCAGGGAAGCCTGCTCATGGTGGGTCAAGGCAGCAAAACAGCACAACCTCGAGGCCATGTACCGCCTCGGCATGGCTCACCTGAGCGGCGAAGGAGTGCAGAAAAGCGATATTCTCGGCATTGCCTGGCTGGAGCGTACCGCCACCGCCGGCCACACTGAGGCTCAATGCAGCCTGGGGTTCTGCCGTCTGCAGGGCGTGGGTGGCACTCAGAACTTTGCTGAAGCTGCTACTTTGTTCCGGAAAGCCGCAGAAAAAGGGCATGCTAACGCCACTTTCTGGCTGGGGTTCTGCAGGCTGCACGGCATAGGTGTGGAGCGAGCTCCGCAGGAAGCCATCGAGCTGCTGCTGCGGGCAGCAGACGGGCTGAGCGCTCCTGCCGCCGTGCAATTGGGGCGTTGCTACGAAATCGGCATCGGGGTGGAGACCAATGCCGACACCGCTTTTGAATGGTACTGGCAGGCCGCCCGCATGGAAAACACAGAAGCCTGCTACCGCCTGGGGCTCATGCTGCTGGAGGGGCGAGGCTGCAAACCGAACAAGGAAAAGGCGGCCAAATGGTTCAAGAAGGCCGCAGAGAAAAATCATGCCCGCGCTCAACAGAAGCTGGAGGAAATGAATCAGAACAAATGACACTATCATGAAAACGCTTCCTCTCCTCCTGCTCAGCCTCGGGCTGCTCCCCTGCTCCGCCGCAATCCCCGCACAAGTTACCACCCCTCAGGTGCAGGAGGCTTATTCCACCCAGGATGCGCTGAAAGATGCAACGGAGGCATACCACATTCTCAGCCACGTGAATCCGCTGTGTGGCCGTATAAGATACCCCAGGCTCAGGGATGATGATGAGTTACCGGTTCCGGAGCAGATTCGGCAGATAACACAGAAAGTCCGCCCCTATTGTGCCCGCCTGCGCCAGTTGCCCCCGGAGCAGCTGAAGCAGGTCTGCATGCTGGCAGATGCCATTCTGTGGCAAAGTGACTGGATTGTCAGGGATTACTGCTCAGAGGTAGTGCCCGATATCGAGTTTGAATGGCTGGACTGGGGATTTGAGGAACTGGGAACCTGTGCATCCCTCATCAGACAGAGGCTGGACAGTTCCACGGCAACAGCAGAAGAGAAGGCCGCCTGGCGTGAGCTGCTGCAGGAGTTCGGTGGCGAAGCAGCCCTGGAGTTGCCGGACAAGCTCCTGCAGGGGCGCTGGGCAAAGGATTACAAGACTGCACTCACTTTCTACAAGGAGTTCTGCGCGGCTGCTACGGAGAAAAACGAGGAGGTGTGTCTCCGTAAGCTGGAAGAACAGGCAGATGTGCTGGAATATTTCCGCCAGGGCGGCGGAATGGAGCTGCTGAGGGTGAATGCACTGGTATCCGCATTCGAGGAAGCACTGGACACCATGAGGGACGAAAGCCCCTTCCCCCGCCCCATCCTCCCCAAAAAGCGCTGCACCCCGGCGCGCATGCAGGCACTGGAGCCGTTCTTCACGGCCATACCGGCATTGAAACCTTTATTATTCGACACGAAATAAACCAGAACCATTAGTGTATCATGAAGACTTTTCTCCTCCTTCTGCTCAGTTTCGGTATTCTCCCCTGCTCCGCCGATTTGCCCGCCCAGGCTCCTACCCGGCAGGTGCAGGCAGCATATTCTACTCAGCAGGCTCTGAATGACGTCCTCTCCCTCTACAGGCTGTATTTCGCCGGAAAGAGTCTCAATATACACCTCTATGAAGGTGAGTACCTGCCCATCGGGCTGCAGATACTCACCGGGAGCATTCATCCCTATTGTTCCAGGTTGCGCCAGTTGCCCCCGGAGCAGCTGAGGCAGGTATGCATGCTGGCAGATGCCATTCTGTGGCAGAAAGAATGGATAAAGGATGAGCTGATGGTTGAACACGGTATAGATACAGACCTGGATGAAATGGATATCATCCACGGGTTTGAAAAACTCGCCGTTGAAGCAGAATGGCTGCGCAGCATAGAAAAATCACCGGAACGGGATGCCCTGCTACGCGAATTCGGTGGGGAAGCCACCCTCGACCTCCCGGCAAGGCTTCTGCAGGAACGCTGGGCAAAGGATTACAAGACAGCCCTCACCTTCTACAAGGAATTCTGCGCCGCCGCCTGCGAGGCAGACGAAACCACAGCACTGAGCAAACTGCGCGAGCAGGCGGAGGTGCTGGCTTATTTCCAGAAGGGCGGAGAGCTGGAAATGATTCGAGTCAACAGCCTGGCCCATACCTATATTAATTTCATGCTGTATGATGTAGGAGGGTTGCCCTCCCCTGCGAGGAACCTCCTTACCCCTGCCCGCATGAAGGCACTGGAGCCCTTTTTCACGGCTATACCGGAATTGAAGCGTATACTGCATTACTCCAAATGAAGCGAGGACTTATACTGGAAGGCGGTGCCATGCGTGGCATGTTCACCGCCGGTATCATGGATGTGATGATGGAGCACGGCATCACCTTCGATGGCATTGTGGGTGTTTCTGCCGGGGCAGCCTTCGGCGTGAACTACAAATCCCACCAGATTGGCCGCGCCATACGCTACAATGAACGCTTCTGCAATGATAAGCGCTATTGCAGCATCCGCAATCTCTTCCGCGATGGCAACCTGTACAGCAAGGATTTCTGCTACGGAGAGGTGCCGCTCGTGCATGATCCGTTTGATTTCGATGCCTTCGAAGCCGACCCCACCGAATTCCACATTGTCTGCACCGATGTGGAGACCGGCAAGCCGCACTACCATGTGTTCAAAGGCCGCGATGACCACGAATTCGACTGGATCCGGGCCTCAGCCTCCATGCCTCTGGTATCGGAAATCGTGGAAATCGACGGGCTGAAACTGCTGGATGGCGGCATTGCCGATGCCATTCCGCTGCAGTATTTCGAGAGCCTCGGCTACACGCGCAATCTGGTCATTCTGACCCAGCATGCGGAGTACGATAAGAAAGAAACCACCGCCATGCCCTTTATCCGCTTCCTGTACCGCAAATATCCGGCGCTGATTCAGGCCATGGAGGTGCGCCACCTCATGTACAACGCCCAGCGGGACTATGTGAACCGCCAGGAAGCCGCCGGCAATGCCCTGGTCATCCGCCCCACCGAGCCCCTGCCCGTCA
>JAZOTV010000215.1:0-2806 GCA_045657815.1 Akkermansia sp. | reverse complement strand
GGCGGGCGACAACGTGAGCGCGTTGAAGGCCGATATGAGCATCGACACGGCAATGGTCACGGCAAATTGCTGGAACAGCGTGCCGGTGATACCGGGAAGAAGTGCCGTAGGCAGGAACACGGCGGCCAGCACCAGTGCAATGGCCACCACGGGGCCGCTCACTTCCTTCATGGCGGCGAAGGTGGCCTGGCGCGGGGTCATGCCGTTCTCCATGTGTGCTTCCACAGCTTCCACCACCACGATGGCGTCGTCCACCACCAGACCGATGGCCAGCACCATGCCGAGAAGGCAGATGGTGTTGAGCGAGAAGCCCAGAATCGGGAAGAAGATGAAGGTGGTCACCAGTGACACCGGCACAGCGATGAGCGGAATGAGCGTGGCCCGCCAGCCCTGCAGGAACACGAATACCACCAGGGCCACCAGTACCATGGCTTCAAACAGAGTGTGCGCAATTTCGGAAATGGAGTCGCGCACCGAGGTGGTCGTGTCCAGAGCCACAAAGCCGCGCATGCCTTCAGGCATGACCTTTTCCTTCTCGGCCATGAGCTTCTTGATGTTGTTCACCGTCTCGATGGCGTTGGAACCGGCGGCCTGGAAGATGCCAATGGCGGTACCGGGACGACCATTGATTCGGCTGGCCTGTGAGTAGCTCTGGGCTCCGAGCTCAATCTGGGCGATATCCTTGAGCAGCACAGCTTCGGTGCCTTGCTGGCGCACGATGATGGAGCCGAACTCATCAACAGAGGTCATGCGGCCCTGGTTGCGGATGGTGAAGGTGAATTCCTGGCCATCGGGCATGGGCTCGGCACCCACGGCGCCGCCGGGGTTGATGGCGTTCTGCTTGGAAACAGCGTTCTGCACCTCGGCTACCGTAATGCCTTTCTGCGCCATCTTGTCCGTATCCAGCCAGATTCGGATGGCGAAGCGGGCACCGAATACCTGCACGTCGCCCACGCCCTCCACTCGCTTCAGCGGGTCGACGAGATTCAGGAAGGCATAACCGGTGAGACTGATGGGTTCGAAGAAGCCCTCGGGGGAATCCAGCGCATACATCATGAGCGGCAGACCGGAAGACTGCGTGATGGTGATAGCCATCTGCGACACCATGCTGGGCAGCTGGCTGGTGGCCTGGCTGTAGCGCATGTAGGTGTTCTGCTGGTCGGTGTTCGGACTGGAGCCGGCTTCGAAGATGACGTTGATACTGCATGAACCGTTGTTGGAGGAGGTGGAGTTCATGTAGTCCATCTTCTCCACGCCGGAGAGCTGCAGCTCGATGGGCGTTGCTACGGATTCTGCCACCTCGGTGGCGTTTGCTCCGGGGTAGGCAGCGCTCATGGCGATGGTAACCGGGGTGATATCCGGGTACTGAGAGATGGGCAGGGCCGACATGCTGATGAGACCCAGCAGAGTGGTGACCACTGCAATAACGCCGGCAATGATGGGGTGCTTGATAAAGAACGGAGACATATTCTCGTTTTAATTCGTGGTTTATTCGTACTGGGTTTCCACCTTGATGGGGTCTGCGGTGATAGAGGGGGTCACCGTCTTGGTGGGGATGTAGATGAATGGCTGGGGCGTGAGCTTGTTAAGCGGTTTGCCCTTTTCTTCATTGGCTGCGTATGTCTGTGCTGCCTGAATGGAACCTTCCACCACGACGGTCACGTCAGTAGCGCTCTTGAAGCCCATTTGCTGCACTACCATATCCATGAGTGACTTGAAGCCCTGGCCGAAGGCAATGAGGTCAAGCTCATCCTTGGCATTGGCGCTTCGGAGCACCAGCTCGCGGTAGTCTTTGGCGGCCAGACGTCGCATCACCAGCTCTTCCCAGTTTTCCACACCAGCCTTGGCCGGAGCATCGTCTGCAGCGGTTTCGCCGGTAATCTTGTCGTAGAGAGCGCGGAAATCGGCAGCTCCACTGTTCTTGAGATAGAGTTCAGACCAGCTTTGCACCTTGGCTCCGCCAAAGATGATGGATTCGAGATTAGGTGCCTTGGTCTTGGCCAGCATCATGCCGGTGATCAGACTGCGATCCGGCTCCACCACCTGCATGGGCTGCAGGTATTCCTTGCCTGCGCCGTTGTCAAGCTTCAGGTTAATCATGGGGCCCTTGGTGATGGGCAGCATCTGCGGCGTGTTGTCAGGCTTTAACAGCACAAGCAGGTCCATGCCATTGGCGTTGAGCGGAGCACGGGCGGGTACAAGACATGCATTCAGAATGGGCTTGAGTTTGGCACGCACGGTTACAGCCATGCCGCTGCGAAGCAACCCTTCCTCGTTTTCCACGTGGCCGATGACATCCAGGGTACCGGTGCTGGTGCTGAGCGTGTTATTCGCGGTTACAATATGACCTTTCTTAGGATAGACCTGATTGTCATCCAGAATGATGTCGAACTCTGCGGGGGTAGCTGTGCGGGGGTCTGCCTTGCGCACGCGGTAATTGGTGAAGCCCTGAATAGCGCCTCGTCCGCTCATGCCGAAGTCCACGCGCATCGGATTCACGGAGGAAAGAGTCACGAGCGGCGTGACATCGCTCGGGCTGACCAGAGCTCCGGTTGAAACTTTGTGAATGCCGATTCGTCCATCGAAAGGAGCCGTCACTGTGGTGTAACCCAGGTTGATTTCAGCCTGGTTCACGGCTGCCTGCATCTGTGCGATGGTGGCTTCTGCCTTGCGCACAGCGGCTTCGTTGGTAAGTACCTGGGTTTCGGTATCGGTCACTACTTTTTCGGAGATGGCACCAGGAGTGGAGGCGAGGAGCTTGCGGTAGCGCTCCAGGTTGGTGCGGCTCATGGTGAGCTGGGCTTCA
>JAZOTV010000214.1:0-24512 GCA_045657815.1 Akkermansia sp. | reverse complement strand
ATACCATCAGCGTCAACATCACCCCCAAGGACTTTGGCCGCATTGCTGTGCAGACCGCCCGGCAGACCATGCAGCAGCGCATCCGCAAGGCAGAGCAGGAAATGCTGGCCGATGCTTTCAAGGACCGTATCGGTGAAGTGGTGACGGGCACCGTGCGCCGCTACGAAAAGGGCGACGTGATTGTGGAAGTGGACCGCTTCGAAGGTCTGGTGCCGCAGCGCCAGCGCATTCCGGGCGAAGAGTACTCCAGCGGCGACCAGATGCGCTTCTACATCGTGGAAGTGCGTGATGGCGCTCGTGGCAACGAGCTGATTCTTTCCCGCAGCCACCCCAACCTGGTGCGCCGTCTCTTTGAAAACGAAGTGATTGAGATTGCTGAGAACACGGTTGAAATCATCAACATCGTACGCGATGCCGGCTACCGCACCAAGTTGATTGTGAAGAGCAATGACGAGAACGTAGACCCCATCGGTGCTTGCGTTGGCATGCGCGGTGCCCGCGTGAAGAACGTGGTGAATGAACTCAACCACGAGAAGATTGACATCCTTGAATACACCGATGACAAGGCCGCCATGGTAACCGAATCCCTGGCCCCCATCGAACCCATTCGTGTAAATGTGGATAAGGCCGCCCGCGTGGTTACTGTAATCGTGACTGATGACAAGGCTGCCGCCAAGGCCAAGGGCCGCAAGGGGCAGAACGTGCGCCTGACCGCCCGCCTCATCTCCACCCCGGAAGAGCGCTGGGATGTGCGCGTGGAAGCCTATGACGAGAAGGCTCAGGCCAAGGCTCTGGCCAGCGAAGGCGCCAGCGAGCTCGCCTCTGCTCTGGGCATCTCCAACTCCATGGCCGCAGCCATGGTGACAGCCGGTTTCACCACGGTGGAAGTCATCAACAGCGCTGACGAGAGCGATTTGATGGAGAACCTCGACATCACCGAAGATGAAGCCCGTGATATCCTGAGCAAGGCCAAGAGCTGCTGCTGATTCTGCATCCTAAACACGAAAAGACTTTTAACATGGCAAATAAAGACGAAAAGAAAGCCCCTGTTCTTGACCTGATCGGGGGCAACAAGAAGAACAAAGCCGCAGCGCCGAAAAGCGCCCCGGCCCCCGCTGCCGCTGCTCCCAGGAAGGAGCGAGCACCCAAGGCAGAGGCCCTCGACCTGCTCTCTCCGCGCAAGCCGGCCCGCAAGACGGCAGAGCCCGTAAAGAAGGAGGAGCCGAAGGCTGCTCCGGCACCGGCTCCCGCCCCTGTGGAAGCCAAGCCCGCCCCTGCCCCTGCAGCGGAGGAAACAGGCAAGGTAATGAACATCAAGGCTCCCATTTCCGTGGCAGACCTGGCCACGCTGATGGGCATGAAACCCTTCAAACTGATTGCTGAGCTGCTGCCCATGGGCGTGTTTGCCAACCCCGGCACCACGCTGGACAGCGACCAGGTAGCCGCCCTGTGCGAGAAGCACGGGTTCACCTATGAACGCGTACGCCGCGAAAAAGGCGCCGGCGTGAAGGCCCCCGTGGAGGAAGTAAAGGAACCCGAGCCCGTTGCCGTGGAGGAAGAACCGGAAGATTCCCTGAAGGTGCGCACCCCCATCATCACCGTGATGGGTCACGTAGACCATGGTAAAACCTCTCTGCTCGACTACATCCGCCGCACCAAGGTGACTGCCGGTGAAGCAGGTGGCATTACCCAGCACATCGGTGCCTACACCGTGCAGCATGCCGACAACACCCTCACCTTCATCGACACCCCCGGCCACGCCATCTTCACGGAAATGCGCGCCCGCGGTGCCGACGTGACCGACATTGTGGTGCTGGTGGTGGCAGCCAACGACGGCATCATGCCTCAGACGAAGGAAGCCATCATGCACGCCAAGGCAGCCGGCAAGACCATCATCGTGGCTGTCAACAAGTGCGATCTTCCCACCGCCGACCCCATCCGAGTGCGCACGCAGCTCATGGAAAATGACCTCATGCCCACCGATTTCGGTGGTGAAATTGAGTGCGTGGACGTATCGGCTCACACCGGCGCCGGCATTGATGACCTGCTCGACCTGCTCTGCCTGCAGGCCGAAGTGCTGGAGCTCAAGGCCAACCCGAAGGCCAACTGCCGCGCCTCCATCATCGAGGCCCGCATGGAACAGGGCAAGGGCAGCTCCGCCACCGTCATTGTGCAGAGCGGCACCCTCAAAGTCGGCATGCCCTTCATCTGCGGCCCCTACTCCGGCAAGGTAAAGACCATGCTCGATGACAAGGGCCAGCGCATCAAGAAGGCCACCCCCGGCATGCCCGCAGAAGTTTCCGGTTTCCTGGAGACCCCGAACGTAGGCGATGAGCTGGTGGAAATGGAAAATGACCGCGCCGCCCGCCGCCTGTCCGACGAGCGTCTGGAGGAACTGCGCCAGCAGCGTCTCATGGCTCCCCGCCGCTCCCGCATGGAAGACATCCTGGCCATGATGGGTGATGGCGCCCAGAAGGCAGTGCTGAAGCTCTACCTCAAGGGTGACGTGCAGGGTTCTGTGGAAGCCATCAAGAAGGCCATCATGGACATCGAGAGCGACAAGGTGGAATGCCAGTTCATCGGCGCTGCCGCCGGTCCCATCTCCGAGAGCGATATTCTTCTGGCCTCCTCCTCCGATGCCGTTATTCTCGGGTTCAACGTGAAGGTGGAGAGCAACGCCGTGAAGGCTGTGAAGCGCGAAGGCGTGCAGGTGAAGATTTACTCCATCGTGTACGAGCTTATCGACCAGGTGAAGGACGCCATGCTCGGCCTGCTGGAGCCCGAGACCCGCGAGACCGTGCTCGGCCACGCAGAAATCAAGCAGGTGTTCAAGCTCAACAAGGGCAAGGCCGCCGGCTCCTTCGTGACCGATGGCAAGATGAACCGCAACGCCGAGGCCCGCGTGCTGCGTGACGGCCAGGTGGTATTCGACGGCAAGATGTCTACCCTGCGCCGCTTCCAGGATGAAGTGGAGGAAGTCAAGGCTGGTCTGGAATGCGGTATCCGCCTGGCAGACTACAATGACTACGAGGAGGGCGACGTCATCGAATGCTACACCCTCGAGAAAATCAAGCAGACCCTGTAAGCACTTATGGCAACCAGACGTCTTGACAAGGTAAACGAATTGATGAAGCGGGAAATCGGCACCTTCATCCAGAAGGAGTACGAGTGGTCCGGCACGATTGTATCAATTCTGGATGTCGAGATTACCGAGGACCTCAAGGAGGGGCGCGTATGGGTTGGCGTGGTGGGCCGAATGGCCCCCGCCCAGGTCATCGAGAAACTCAACCGCAAGCGCGGGGAAATTCAGAAAGCTGTGAGCAAGCGTGTTGTGCTGCGCAACACGCCCAAGCTCACCTTCAAGCATGATAACTCCGCGCAGCGCGGTGTGAATCTGGTTAATCTTCTGGATGACATCGAACAGAATCTTCCGAAGGCTCCGCCCCTGCCGGAAGGTGAATTCGACCCGGAAATCTGATTCCGAACCATTCATACCCTATGGCCGGCAGACTTTCTATCAGACGCGTAGGAAACATCCTTCCAACCCTGAGTCTGGTGGGGCTGCTGCTGGTCATCGGCATCCTTATATGGCTATGCACAGCCGGGCTTCCCGGCTGTGCGTTGCGCTATATTGAAAAAGAGGCTGCGGCGGCCGGTATCAACCTGAGCATTGATAAAATAAAGCTCTATCCACGCTCCGGCCTGGCCTTCAAGGCAGAAAAAATCGGCATTCTTCAGGAGCAGCCGGATGCAGCACCTGTCGCGCTGCATCTGAAAAAAGCCCGGATTTCATTCAGTCTTGCGCGCCTTCTGAGCGGGGATTACCGCCCGTCAGACATACAGATTTCCGGGGGCAAACTAGTGCTGCCGCTGAGCCACACCCCTGGTGATGAGCTCGTGCTGAAAGAACTGGGAATCTACACAACCTTTTTCCGCAATACCAACGGAATCAGCGCCAACCTGACCGCCAGGCTCTGCGACGCAGAACTTCAGGTAAAACTGGGCAGTATCCAGGGGATTCCGGAATTCAAGCAGGAGCAGGCTGAAGAAAGCACCGGGCCTGATCTGCCGGCAATACTGGCAGAACTCCGCCCCACGCTGCGGGAGGTAAAAACCCAGCTGGAAACCCAGGAATGGACAGAAGAGGTACATCCCGCCATAGCCGTATCCCTTTATGCCTCTGACAAATGGAAAGCTCAGCTGAAGGCAAGCATCCCCAATTATGACATCCGGAACTTCCGCTTCCGGGATGCCGAGCTCGACGCCGTCATCGACAACAACACATTCTCTGTCAACAGCCTTAAGTTCCGCACCATCGCGCCGGACACCCGGGTAACTCTGCACGGCAGCTACAACTGGGAAGAGCGGGAACTGGAGTTCAGCACCATCAGCACTGCTCCCATTGTCAAAATGCTGAACGGCTACCTGGGCGAGGATACGCCCCCTGCCCTCCGGAAGCTGAAAAGTGAAGGCGACCACACCCCCACCATTGAGCTCAGCGGCCATGCCGTCCTCAGTGAAGACTTTGCTTTCCACAACTTCAGCATCCGCGGCAAAATCGAGCAGAACAATCTGCATTTCGGTGCAGTTCCGATAAAACAGGCGCACCTCTCCTTCTTTATGCGCAATGGTCAATTCAGCATCGACACGCTGAAACTGACCATGCCCGATGGCCATATCATGGGTGAAGCCTTCGCCGCCAACGAAAAGGGCTACGCCAACCTGGATCTTTCCCTGCCAGATGAAACATTGCTTGCACTGGCGCAGGAATTGAGTGGCGACTCCGGCCTTGCCCTGCCTGAGGGACTGGTATTCGACAGCGACCTGAAACTTCAAGCCAGGATTAATCTGTCACTGCCGGACTTTGAGCCCGGCAAGAGCCACCTGCATGACCTGGTGCCGCAGCTTGGCAGCTGCGAGTTCCAATTCAGCTGCGATAAAATCCTCTATAGCGATAATCAACTGAATACCAATACTCTCACGCTGCGCATCCAGGGCATCGATTACAGCCAGGAGACTACCCTCCAGGCAACGGAAGCTGCACTGGATGCCAGAATAGGAAGTTCCATCCTCAGTGAGAACCAGGGCGACAGCAGCGAAACACTCCTCAGCCTGAAGCTGGAAAAAATACTGTGGAACCATCAGGAAAGTGATTTCTCCCTGCAGCAGGCAGAGCTGAACCTCAGCTCCGGAAATGCCCGCTGGGAAAACAACCGGGCAGATCGCCTGCAGGTGCAAGCCAGCATTACCAGTCTTCAGGGCAAAGCCTCGGATATAGCCGGCACGCTGACAACAGACGCCTTGGGCCTGCACCTGAGAGCCGATACCATTGTCTGCGGAGAGAACAAAGCCCACGGCATTTTCCTGAATGCGGAAGCACGGGATATTCCGTTCACCACCTCCCCCATGGACTACCTGCAAACTAAGGGGCAGATTGAATTTTCAGCTCAGGAGTTCTGCGGTACCCATAACCTGACGGCCAAGGACATCACGTCTTATATCAGAAAAGATTCCGGGGACAAGGTCAGTATGAGCCTTTATATTCCCAAAGGCAGTGCATATATCAATATGGGGAGCAGTCTCACGCTCCTTCCGGATTCGAAGCTGCAAATCTCTTCCAGTATCACCGCTCATTCGTTCAATCTTTCCACGGCACTGGCAGATTATCTTCCACAGGAGCTCAGGCTTCCTGATGCACTCGAGGCAAAAGCCGCCGCCGTCATCGACCCGGAAGCAGGCCGTGTCGATAATTGCCAGTACCAGCTGGAACTGAAACAGCTGCGCCGGGTATGCCACAATGTGCATGTGCACAAGGGCATGGAAATACCGCTCAATCTGCAGGTGAATGGTAATTTCACCACCGCGGCAGACGGCGGCATGCACTATGCCGCAGATGTAAAGGCAAATCACAAGCTGGGAGAGATGAATCTGCATGTGAAAGGAGACCCGCTCAGGGACTGCCGTATCACGGGCTCCAGCACCATGCCGGTAAATATCATCAATGCCCTTATTGACAACGAGGATGCCCACTGGATTATGCGCGATTTCCGCTGCCAGGACGGCATCACCCGGAACAATATCACCAACATCGACACCACCATCCGCTATGACAAAGGGGTCTACGTTCATGCGTGCTGCGATGCCGAACTCCGCGACATGGATTTCCTGCTGGGCGCCCTCCAGGACAAATTGGATGCACAGGGTAACCCCACGGGAGAGGAATACCTGCGCACCGACCTGGGCAAGGATCCCTACTCCCGAATTAAGCACGGCACATGCGGTGTAGAGGTGCTGGTGCAGCTGGATTGTGTGGGGGCCGATGGCAAGCCCCTGGCAGACCGCATCGACATCAACCTGCTGAACCCGGATCTGGTCTATGACAACAAGCCCTGGCTCAGGCGCATGGGCATCCGCAACGGCGCCCCTACCAGCCGCATCAAAGGTGAAGCGGTGCGCTTCAATATCGAGGACTGCACCATTTCCCTGCACAAGTTAAAAGGCAGCTGCTACCCGGCCTACTCCATAGGCATGTACTACGCTCCCATCCAGCATTTCCTGAGCGATGTCATACTGGAATCGCCCGCAGACATCGAAACAGACTACTGCATCTTCCCGCTTTCCCGCCGCTGCGAGATTCCCATGAAGGGGCTCATCCGGGCCAGTGCTGCAAAGGGTGCCGGCTACCGCTTCCTCGGCACCACCATCCCCTTCACCAACTTCAGCGGTTTCATCAATATCAGCGATGTTGATGTCTACCTCGACCGCATGAATGCCCAGTGCTGGGGCGGCAAACTGGATGGTTCCCTGCGTATCAATTTTGCAGGTGAACACACCACGCTGGATGGCTACTTTGTTGCAAACACATTAAATCTCAAGGATATTGTAGCATCCTACGGCGAGGAATTCACCCCGGCCAGTTGCAGCGGCTACATTCGTTTCCAGGCACCAGAGCCCACGCTGGAAGCCATCCGCGGATATGGCCAGGTGCACCTGACCGATGGAGACCTCATGCAGATTGGCCTCTTCCGCCCCATCGGTGCCTTCCTTTCCGACGTACCGGGCAACCTGGACAAACTGCAGAAATCCGTCTACCTGAGAAAGGAAGATGCACAGCCTACCTGGGTGGACAAGTTCATCCGCAACATATTCGACTCCGGAAGTAATGCCGTAGATGTTGTGCAGACCTCTGCCTACAAGGTTCCCTTTGCCAACCATTTCCTTCGCTATGGCATAGACGAGGCCTTTGCCCGTTTCGATATTCTCAACGGCCACCTGATTTCCCGGGATATGAAGGCACGGGGGTATAATCTGGATGTGGATATGCAGCTGGATATCAATCTGGACAAGCTCACGCTCGATGGCGATTTGTGGCCGCGCATCTCCAGTGTTCCCACTCTCCTTATTTCCCCCATCACCATCCTGTCCGATTTCCTCATTGATATCAATGTATACGGCGACCTCATCTCGCCAAAGTGGAAATTCGGTCTGAGCAAGAAGCTGAAAGGCGCTGCTGACAGCGTTTCCTCAGAACCGCAGCAATCAGAACAGCTCAAGACAGAATAAACCCACGGACGCAGCGGCACAGATTTCGGTTTACCTCCTGCCGCTGCTACACGCGTCCGGAGTACTGTTTGCGTTGCATGCCCTCTGTCATCCGCATTCACCACAAGGGAGCATTGCCTGGATTCTCGGTCTTACCCTGCTGCTGCTCATCACACTCCCGCTTTATCTGATACTGGGTGCAGCGCGCATCCACCGCCACATCACCCGCCGGAAGGTGCTGGAAGAACGCGCCCGCGCAGGAGTAATGGTCTACGTGATATATGACGAAGTCGGTTCCATCAACACAGCAAGGTTCAGCTGTAATTCCATGATGAAGACACAGCATAAAGGTAGCCGCCCTGCTGCAAACCACGCGCAGGGCAGAAAACTATCCGGCAGTGGGATATTTGCCTTGCTTGTAGGGATGAATCGTATATAATATCCCCTAGTTGATATGATTGAGCAGTTACGCAAAAGGCTTCTGGACCGGGACAATCCGGTGCGCATTCATCTTATCGGTGTAGCAGGTGCCGGCATGAGCGGCATCGCCCGTATGCTCCTGGAAATGGGGCACCGCGTAAGCGGTTGTGACCGAGTAACCAGCGAAGAAACAGAGCGCTTGCAGCAGAGCGGCCTCATCTTCGCCAGCCCCCACAGCGCAGATGCCGTGGCCGATGCAGAAATCGTCATATACTCCAGCGCCATCCGCGAGGACAACGTGGCACTGGCCGCAGCCCGGCAGAGCGGCAGTCTCTGTCTGCGCCGTGCTGAGTGTCTGGCTGCTATTCTCAACAACAAGAAGGGCGTGGTTGTAGCCGGCACACATGGCAAGACCACCACCTCTGCCCTCACCGCCCACCTGCTCCGCGAGGCCCGTCTGCGCCCCTGCCACTATGTGGGCGCTGAAATTCCGGTGCTGGGTGCCAATGCCCACTGGAATGCCGACAGCGATTACCTGATTGCCGAGGGCGATGAATCCGACGGCACGCTCGTAAACTACATCCCGGAGCACAGCATTGTGCTGAACGTGGAGGCCGAACACCTGGATTTCTACCGCGACCTCGACCACATCAAGGAAGTATTCCACACCCTCTGCCGCCAGACCCGCGGCACCATATTCTACTGCAAGAGCGATGCCGGCGCAGCCGATGTATGCAGCCAGTATCCCAACAGTGTCTCCTACGGCTGGGAGGATGCCGACTACACCGCCACCAATGTGACTGTGAAGCGCGGCCGCACCCTCTACACCATCAACCACAAGGGCACAGAGCTGGGCCGCGTGGAGCTGGGCATTCCCGGCCGCCACAATGTGCTCAACTCCCTGGCTGCCACCGCCGCCGCCATGGAGATGGGGGCAGACTTCGCCAGCATCGGCCGCGGTCTGGCTTCCTTCGCCGGAGCCCGCCGCCGCTTCGAGACCAAGTATCTTTCCAAGGACTTCCGCATTGTGGATGACTACGGCCACCACCCCACGGAGATTGCCGCCACGGTGCAGACCGCCAAGAGCCTGAACCCGGATCGTCTGGTCATCTTCTTCCAACCGCACCGCTACACCCGCACCCAGCTGCTGCGCGATGATTTCGGCCGCGTGCTGTACGGCGTGGACAAACTGTTTGTGGCAGATGTGTACCCGGCCAGTGAGCTGCCTATTCCCGGCATCTCCGGCCAGACCATCGTGGACGCCGTGAAGGAAAACGGCCCGTCCGATGCGCTTTTCCTTCCGGAAATGCCGCTGGCTCACCACGTGGTGGGTAACCAGCTGAAGCCTGGAGACCTCTTCCTGACCCTGGGTGCCGGCAATGTGCACGAGGCCGGCACCAGAATTGCCAGAGACCTGCGCATCCTCACCGAAATGCAGGCCGAATGCGGCAAGGACTTCCCGGCCCGTCTGTATGAACCCATGCGCCAGCACACCACCCTTGGTGTAGGCGGCGATGCCCAGTACTGGATTGAACCGGACACCGTGGAAACCATGCAGAACGTGGTCAACTACTTCAAGGACCGCAACATCCCCGTGCATGTGGTGGGACGCGGCTCCAACCTCGTAGTGCGCGACGGCGGTATCCGCGGCGCGGTGGTTCATCCTAATGGCGGCGAGTTTGAAAAGCTCGAGCTCATCAATGAAACCACCATCGTGGCCGGAGCCGGCGTGAAGCTCAAGAAACTGGCTGCCTTTGCCGCAAAGAACGGCATCTCCGGCTTTGAATGGATGGATGGAATTCCCGGCTGCGTAGGTGGCAGCCTCCGCATGAATGCCGGCTGCATGGGCGGCGATATGTGGCAGGTATTTGTCTCCGCCACCGCGCTGGATGAAGACGGCGAGGTGGTCGAATACACCAAGGAAACCATGGAACCCGCCCGCTACCGCAGCATTCCCACCTTTGAGCACAACATGGTGGTTCAGGCCACCTTCTGCGGCACCCCCGGCTGCGCAGCGGAAATCGAGGCCGCCATGGAGGAATACCGCAGCCGCCGCAAAAACAGCCAGCCTATCCAGCCCAGCGCCGGCTGCACCTTCCGCAACCCCGAGGAAATCCCCGCCGGCAAGCTCATCGAGGAGCTCGGCCTCAAGGGCTACAGCATCGGCGGTGCCCAGGTATCCACCAAGCATGGCAACTTCATCATCAACACTGGCAACGCCAAGGCCACGGATGTGACCGAACTCATCAACCACATTGTGCGTGTGGCCCAGAAGGAGCGCGGCATCACCCTGCATGAGGAGGTACAGGTCATCGGCGACCGCGAGGCTCAATTCTAAAATTCTCCCCCTTTTATCATGAAAGAACTCAAGAAGGATACGAAGATTGCCCTGCTGATGGGTGGTCCCGGTTCAGAACGCGATGTTTCCATTGCCTCCGGCAACGGTGTGCTCGAAGCCCTGCGCAACGAAGGATTCACCCAGGTGACCCCCGTGCTGGTGGACAGCGAACGCCCCGCCATTCCCGAAGGTACCGAGCTGTGCTACAACATGATTCACGGCACCTATGGTGAGGACGGCGGCCTGCAGTCCTACCTGGAGGAACTCGGCCTGCCCTACACCGGCGCCGGTTCTGAGACCAGCCGCAACTGTTTTGACAAAGTTCTGACCAAGAACTTCTTCATCAAAGGCAATGTGCCTACCCCGCTCAGCGAGACGATTGCCGCCGGTGAAATGCCCACCCTGCCTGTGCCCTGCGTCATCAAGCCGCCGTGCGAAGGTTCCTCCGTGGGCGTGCACATCGTGCACGATGCCGCCGAGCTGCCCGCCGCTGTGGCAGATGCCGCCAAGTACGGCAAGGACATCCTGGTAGAGGAATACATCAAGGGCAAGGAACTCACGGTGGCCATCTTCAACGGCGAGGCCCTGCCCGTGGTGCATATCTGCCCCCGCAGCGGATTTTACGATATGAACAACAAGTACCCTTCCCTGTACGGCGGCGTGGGCTCCGACTACATCTGCCCGGCCGACATCAGCGAGGAAGAGACCCAGGCAGTGCAGGCTGCCGCTGTGGCCGCCTACCAGGCATTGAACGTGGAGGTCTACGGGCGAGTCGATGTGCTGCTGACCGATGATGGCAAACCCTATGTGCTGGAGATTAACACTATTCCCGGCATGACCAGCGCCTCGCTCTTCCCGAAGGCTGCTGCCGCTGCCGGTATTTCCTACGGCGAACTCTGCACCCGCATTGCAGAAGTTTCCCTGAACCAGCCGCGCGGCTGATCCATCACCCGCCCGCGCCCCCTGCATGAAGAAACGCAACCAATACCGCTCTCACTACAACGCTGAGAAGGCAAGTTCTGCCAATGTGAAATTGCTGGAAGCAGCACTTTCCATCAAGCACCGTTTCTTCAGCATGGTGGCCCTGCGGCGCGGCCTGCGCCGACTGCGCCGCTGGACCCTCTGGCTCATCCTGATTCTTCTGCTGCTGGGCGGCATCATCTGGGGCTGTCTGGCTGCTGTGGAGAAGGCATACAGCCTCAGCATCGACAAAGTAACCTTCGATTCACGCCACAATCTCATCAGCAAGGAGCAGGCCTTGCAGATTCTCGGTATCAAGGAGACAATCAACATGACCTCTCTCGATACCGGAGCCCTGAAAACCAGGCTGGAGAAGCACCTCTGCATCGAATCTGCCCATATCCGCGCAGAACTACCGGATACTCTGCACATCGAAATCAGTGAACGCATCCCCCTGGTCTATGTAGAGCAGGAAAGCGGCACCGAAACCGGCAACCGCCTGAGATTCTTCATGGATCCCACCGGGCATCTCTTCCCCGTAGTGCCGGAATTCCACCGCAACTTTACAGGTGTACCCGTGTGGTACCTCCAGCCCGGCGATGTGAGCGAATTCAAGCCCGGAGCCGTTATCAGCGAGGAGAAATTCCGCCCCATTGCAGAGCTGGTTTCGGCCGCCAACATGTATTCCCTGGTCGATATTCCCGCCATCCGGGAGATTTTCCGCCCCAAGGATTGGAAAATCATCATCACCCTTGAAACCGGCACAGAGGTCATGATGCAGGTATATGACCTGAAGGCCCAGATGGAACGCCTCTCCATGATTCTGGAGCATTGCCGCGCTACCCAGCGCCGGCCCCGCAGCATCAACGTTGTCCCCCGCATCAACCCCACTGTCATCTACGCGCAATAAAAGCGGGGCTGTCCACGCGGCGTTTTCCCGGGGATGAGTGAGCTATTTCACAGCATTTCCGTCCGCTCTCTACTGAAACAGAAAGGGAACACAACCAGATGTTGCGTTCCCTTTTACCTGCACATACTACAGACGGGACTCGAACCCGTACGGTATTACCTACCGGGAGATTTTAAGTCTCCTGCGTCTACCATTCCGCCACTGTAGCACAACTGCGGGGGTAATTGAATCATATTCCCCGCGCCAATGCAAGGAAAAACTGCGCCTACGGGGCAAAGCTGACAATGACAACGCCTTCAGCGGTATCCGGGCCCGTCCAGCTGATGTGAGAGGGCATTTCCGGGCAGGAGAAGCGTTGCAGATTGCGCTGAAACTGCGCGGGACTGCCATACTGGGTCAGATACCCCTCAAAAGAAGAATTACCCTGGCTGTAATGCACCAGAGCATCTGCCAGAAAAGCGCTGAAACTGGTGTAGTAGTTACCCTTGCGGCGGTAATACATGGATGTCTGCCTGCCACTGGCCGGGTATGCCGGGCGGTTCCAGCTATGAGAGCGCGCCATTTCGGCATCTGACAGGCAGAAATAGGCATGGGATAATACTGGCTTACCGCCATTATCCACAACCGGATCATTCCAGGTGGCATCCACATGGTACCATTCCTTTCCAATGCAAACCAGGTTCCAGGCGTGCGGGCCGCCGGCATCGCCGGTGACAACGCGGGCCGGGATTCCGGCGATTTCGAGCATGAGGGAGAGCGCGGCGCTGTAGGCCTCGCAGCTGCCGCTGCCGTGACGCAGGATGTGCTCCACGGTGCCGCTTCCCTGCTCCTCGTACCGGGCAGTATGCACCAGAGAATCGTGTATAGCGAGCAGTTTCTCGTAATCGCTCATGCCAGGGCGCACAATATCCTTCACGCGTTTTACCGCCAGCTGCAGCACGGCTTCTTCTTCCGGACTCAAGGTGGCGCGGAAAGAGGCATCGCGGAAGGCGGCGCAGAGGCGCACATAATCCCGGTATTCAAGGGTGAGCGATACCTGCCCCGTTTCCATGAAAGCCGTGGTGCAGCGGCGGGCATATTCCCCCCAGGTACTTTCTGCGATAAGCTCACGCCATTTGGGTTTCAGTTCACCGGCCAGGCGGAAGTTGACAGGATTCTGAGCTGTGCGGGTCCATTCGCAGAAGGCGGCATCCAGCTGCGCCTGGGTATACACCACCGGCTCCGGCGCCTTCTGGATACGAGCTTTATTCTCCAACGGCACGGAGCCCACAGAAACAGCCGGGGCGCACTGCACCAGCAGTGCACCCGGTAAGATAAGTGGCATGATATGCCGCAGCATATACCTGGCTCGGGGGGGGGATTTATACTTCCTCGCCGTCACCCAGCAGCTCGGCCATCAGACCGTTCGGCGAAGCATGCATGGATTCGCGGGTAAGCATGTTCTTGAGCTCCAGCTCCGGGTATTCGGAACCGATGATGACCGCATAGCGGGCGCCAATCTTTTCTGCCCGCTTCAGCTGGTTGCCCATCTTGGCAGGGGCAAGCGGAAGGTCAACGCGCAGGCCGGCATCTCGCAGGGCAGAAGCCAGAGCGAGCATCTGCGGGCGTTTCTCTGCTGCGGCCAGCACCATGCACACATCCACCTGGCTGGTCTTCAGCGCAGCATCGCGCAGGGCGCGGGCCGCGGGGCAGGCCTCAATGAGGTGGGCAATCACGGCATCACCCATGGCAAAACCGGTAGCGGGCATATCCACGGCGCCGTTGGAGAGGGTGGAAACCAGGCCATTGTAGCGGCCACCACCTGCCACAGCACGCAGGGTGTGGCCCTTATCAAAGATTTCGAACACCAGACCAGTGTAATAGGCCAGGCCACGCACCACGGAGAGATCCAGTTTCACGTATGCCTCCAACCCGCGGGCCTGAAGCTCTGCCAGCACGGCATCATAGCGGGGGGAGCAGCCGGCGGGAGGATTGGCAATGAAGTTCACCAGGTCCTCACGCTTCATGCCGAATGCATCCAGCTTCTCCTGGCAGTACTCGGGGCGGTCACGCTCAAACTTATCGATAATGGCCAGGAAATCCGGCACACGGTCCTCTGCCACGCCGTTATCAGCGGCATATTTCAGCCACACCTCGCGATCGGAGATGCGCACCACGAAATCATCTGCGGTGAAACCGAACTCGCGCATGCAGTCAATGGCCAGGGAAATCAACTCAGCATCAGAACCTTCGCCTGCCTCGCCCAGAATATCGGCATTGAACTGCACGAACTCGCGCAGGCGGCCCTTCTGCGGCTTCTCATAGCGGAAGCAGGAGCCGATTTCAAACCACTTGAGCGGCTTGGTGTACTCGCGCTGGTAAGCGGCAGCAATACGCCCCAGGGAGGCGGTGAGCTCCGGGCGCACGGTGATATCGCGCTCGCCCTGGTCCTTGAAACGGAAGAGCTGGGTGGGCAGCTCGCCGCCGGACTTCTTGAGGTAGAGCTCTGTGGATTCAATGGTGGGGGCTTCCCATTCCACGAAACCATAGCGATGCGCCACACGCCGCCACGTGTTGAACAGGTAGTTACGGAAAGCGCATTCCTGCGGAGCAAAATCGCGGAATCCGGGCAGCGGCTGGAATCGTGCATCAGGCATAATCGTGTATGATATGGGGATTAAAATGAATATTACGCGCCCCATTATACCTGAATCCGGCCACTTGGCAAGTGCAGAGCGTGTTCTCAGCCTGTTTATATCACTGCTGACATAACAGGGACAGAGAGAATTGAACGCGAGCCGGGGCATTTGTGTCAACTGACAATGTACAAACTTGCCAAAACGCGCCGAGATGGTAGACTTGTCGCAATCCACGACCATGAACACGCAGGAATTCAACGAACAAATTGCGCAGAAATCCGCATGGGTGAGCGCAGTAAAACAAGAAATGTCCAAGGTGGTAGTAGGCCAGCAGAAGCTGGTGAACCGCTTGATTCTGAGTCTGCTCTGCAAGGGTCACGTGCTGCTGGAAGGTGTGCCGGGCCTCGCTAAAACCCTTTCCGTAAAAGCACTGGCCGGCACCATGCAGGCCGCGTTCTCCCGCATTCAGTTCACACCGGATCTGCTGCCTGCAGACCTGCTGGGCACCATGATTTACAACCCGGAGGAACGCCAGTTCAGCGCCAAGAAGGGTCCGGTGTTTGCTAACCTGATTCTGGCAGACGAAATTAACCGTGCACCGGCCAAGGTGCAGAGCGCACTGCTGGAAGCCATGCAGGAGCGCCAGGTGACCCTGGGCGAATGCAGCTATCCCCTGCCCAATCCCTTCCTGGTGCTGGCTACGCAGAACCCCATTGAGCAGGAAGGCACCTACCAGCTGCCGGAAGCCCAGTTGGACCGTTTCCTGTTCAAGGTGGTGGTGGATTACCCCAGCCGCGATGAAGAGCTGAAGGTGCTGGAAATGATGAGCAGCACCACCGCCACCCCCCGGACAAGCCCGGTAGTATCAGTGGAGGAGATTGAGGAATCACGCGCGCTCATGGATCAGATTTTCATTGACCCCGCAGTGCAACGCTACATTGTGGACCTGGTGCGCGCCACCCGCAACCCGGAGAAGGTGGATTCGCGCCTGGAAGGCATGGTACGCGCCGGTGCATCCCCGCGTGCCACCATCAACATTGCTCTGGCGGCCAAGGCGCTGGCATTCACCCGCCAGCGCGGCTATGTAACGCCGCAGGATGTGAAGGATCTGGCACATGATATTCTGCGCCACCGCATTCTGCTTTCCTACGAGGCTGAGGCAGCGAACAAGACCAGCGACAACGTTATCGACAGCATTCTCTCGAAGGTTCCCGTGCCGTAAACCGCTATGGACAAAACGCAGGAAATCATGGAAAAGGTGCGCCGCATTGAACTGCAGGCCCGCCGTATGTCAACCGCCACCTTTGCCGGGCAGTATCGCTCCGGCTTCCGGGGTCAGGGGTTGGATTTTGATGATTTCCGCGAATACCGGGCCGGGGATGAACCACGTTTCATTGACTGGAAGGTGACTGCTCGCACAGGCACCCCCTATGTGCGCACCTTCCACGAGGAACGTGAGCAAGTGCTGCTGCTGGCCGTGGATATAAGCGGCAGCATGGATTACGCCAGTGCCGGTATTGAGGATACTAAGCGGGAATACGCCGCGCGCATTGCCGCGGTACTTTCCTACAGCGCAGCCCTGAACGGTGACAAAGTGGGTCTGCTGTTGTTTGGCCGCAAGCCGCACTTCTACCTTCCCCCAGCCAAGGGAATGAAGCAATGCCAGCGCATTGTGCGCGAAATTCTGAGCGCACCCACCGCCGGCAGCGATGACAGCGTGGAGGAAGTTACCGCAGAGATTCTGCGCACGCAGCGCAAAAGCGCCATGGTGTTCCTTATCAGTGATTTTCTGGCAGAAATCGACAAACAGGCCATCGGCAAGCTGAACTTCCGTCATGAGCTTATTCCCGTGCGCGTGAATGACCCTGCAGAAATCGAACTTCCGCCGGCAGGCCGCATCTGCTTCCGCGACCCCGAAAGCGGAGAACTTTTTGAAGGTGATTTGAGCGATAAGGTCTTGCGACAGGCGCACCAAAAGGCCATGCAGCAGCACCGCCTGGAATGGCAGCGCGTGTTCAACCAGCTGGGCATTGATTCGCTCGATTTGCTCACCACGCAGGATTTCATCCCTGAGCTCCGGAAATTGTTTAACCGCCGAAGCCGTCTCTTTGCACATTAACGCACCATGGGTAACGATATTTTACAGGCCATTCCGGTATTGGAGAAAGACATCCCGGCAGACCAGTTTCTGGTGCAGAATTTCTGGGAGCCCCTGGCCTGGGCCTGCGCCGTGCTTATTCCGCTGGCGGCACTCACAGCCTGGTGGCTCTCCCGCCGCAACCGCAGAAAGGAGGAGACCGGAATCACGCCGTTGCAGGAGGCGCTCTGCGCACTGGCCGCGCTGGATGCCGATCTGCCGCCCATGCGCGAGTGTTCTCTGCGCCTCTCCATGATTCTGCGAGCCTTCCTGGCCGGGCAGACTCAGGATTCTGCGCTGTACGAGACGCACGAAGAATTTTCCCAGCGCATGGATTCGCTCTCCAATGTGCCGATGAGCTGCCAGCTGGAAACGCGTGATATGCTGGATTATCTGGCGGAGTTTAAATACGCCGGAGCCACAGAACATGATACAACCCGCGCCCACACCCTCGTGGAGCAGGCCCGTGAGCTGGTGACCCGCATCAGTGCAGCCCGCCAGGAGGAACAGACAAGGAAGAAGGAGGTTCACGCATGATTCCGCTAGCCCTTACAACTCGCACCATGGAGGCCACACGGGAGTTCACCTTTGCCCAGCCGGGCTGGTTGTGGGTGCTGCCCGCTCTGCTGCTTTTCCTGTTCCTGCGCCGCCGCAGCGGCACTACGGCCAGCCTGGTGCACCCCACCATCCGCTTTGCTACTAAGTTTCTGAAGCGGCCTTCCACCCTGGCCGGCAGAATTGGCCCCATCTGCCTGCTGCTGGCTATGGCCTCACTCATCGTGGCACTGGCGCGCCCACAGTGGAAAAACCAGCACACGGAGGATACCGTGAGCGGCATCGACATCATGATTGCCTGTGACCTTTCCGGTTCCATGGCCAGCCAGGACATGCTGTTCACCACCACGGACCAGCTGGGCCGCCAGCAACGCGCCGCCATCGACCGCCTTACCGCGGCGAAATATGTTATCAGTGAGTTCATTGCCGGCAGACCGAATGACCGCATAGGCCTGGTAGCATTTGCTGGCAAGGCAAAACTCTGCAGCCCGCTCACCCTGGACCACGGCATCGTAAGCTACATCATACGCGAATTTTACCTTGCAGATGAGCGCCGCCCCGGTTATATCGCAGAGGATGGCACCGCCATCGGCACGGCGATTGCCTCCGCCGCCCTGCGGCTGGATGAGCGCAAAGAGACTAAGAGCAAGGTCATTATCCTGGTGACAGATGGCATGAGCAACCGCGGCAGCATTTCCCCCGTGGATGCCGCTAAACAGGCCGCCGAACTGGGTATCAAGATTTTCACCATCGCCATCGGCAAAGATGAACGCCTTTCCCGCTACACTGCCAATGTAGACACCTTCGATGAGAAAACGCTTAAGGAAATTGCAAAGCTTACGAGTGGGCAATTCTACCGGGCCAGCAGCGGAGCTCGCCTGCAGAAAGCGTTTGAAAGCATTGATAAACTTGAGAAAACAGAAGCTAAGCGCCGCACTCTGATCAGCTTCGATGAACTTTTTCCCTGGCCGCTGGCGGCCGCCGCCCTCTTCCTGACCCTGGGTATTCTCCTGAATTTTGCCTGTCCCCGGCCTGCACCCTGATTACACTGCCATGAGTTTCCTATACCCGAATATTCTGTGGTTTCTCCTGCTTGTACCTGCGCTGCTCGTGCTGGTGGTGCTCGCCTGGCGCAGCACCGGCCAGGGCTGGCGCCGGCTGATTTCAGCGCAGCATAGCGAACTCGTGGTACAACGCCCCCTCTGGCGCACTGCACTGCCCGCATCGCTGGCACTCCTGGCGCTGGTCTGCATCATTATTGCACTGGCACGCCCCATCAACGGCTACCGCGAAGGTGGAGCCACGGCCAGCGGGCGTAACCTGTTGATTGCGCTGGACATATCACGCTCCATGGAGACAGAGGACGTGAAGCCCTCGCGTCTGGCAGAAGCCCGCGCTGCGGCTTATGAGCTGATTGACGCCCTACCGGGTGATAAGATTGGCCTTATCGTCTTTTCCGGCGAGGCAGACCTTGTGGTACCCCTTACTTATGACCACACAGCCCTGCGTGATGCGCTGGAACAGGTGAACCGTACCTGGGCCGGAGTGGGTGGCACCAATTTCGGCCTGGTTCTGCGTAAAGCCATGCAGGATTTCAAACGAAGCACCCCCGATGGCAGCACAAACGCCCTGGTCATCCTCAGCGATGGCGAGGACACGGTCAATTCCTCCATCGAAATCGCAGAGGAAGCCAGGGAAAGCAAGCTGCTGGTCATTACCGTAGGTATCGGTACCGCAGCCGGTGGTCCCATTCCTGACGCAAAGGGTGAAAATGGCCTGTATCAGGACGCAAACGGCAAGCACGTCATCAGCAAACTGAATACGGAGTCCCTGAGCCAGTTTGCCAAGGCCACAGGCGGTGATTTTTTCGTAATGAATTCCAATGCAGACCTCACGGCATTCACCCAGGCTGCGGTGGATAAGATTGACAAGCACGAGGAAGCTTTTTCCTTGAACAAAGTACCCAATGACCTCTTCACCCCCTTTGCCTCTACGGCGCTCATTCTCCTTGCATTCGCCGCACTGAGCAGCACCGAATGGAAGCAATATAAACATTTTATCCTCATTGCTGCACTAGGTGGCATGACACCCGGAATTCAGGCTGCCCCGAGTGCAGAATCAGCAGCACTCTACAAGAGCGGAATGGAGCTCATCTCAAAGGGAGAGGCTGATAAAGCCAAGGAGGCATTTTCCACCGCTCTGCTGGATGAAGATACAGCGCTTCAAGCAGCATCTCTTTACCAGATAGGACAAATTAACGCAGCCGCCACCTTCAACGAATTACGCGCACTATATGGCGCAGGAGGCGATGAGGGGATTGACACCGCAGAATCTCCCAAGGCCACACCGGAATCATTACAGAAAATTGTAGACTCCCTGAAGCAGGATATCCAACCCTACCGCGATGCTCTCAAACTGCAACCCGGTCTTACGCGCGCGCAGAAAAATATCACCGGCATCGAGCAACTGATTAAAAAACTGGAAGAGGAGATTGAACGCCTGAAGCAACAGCAGCAGCAGCAACAGCAGCAGGAGCAGAACGAACAGAACCAGGATCAGGATAAGCAGGACAAGAATCAGCAGCAGGACGAGCAACAGAAGGACGAGCAGAATAAAGAGGACGAGCAGCAGCAGAAGGACAGCCAGAACCAGCAGAGCGACCAGGATTCAGAGGATCAGAAGAATGATTCTCAGGACAAGCAGGATTCTGCCCAGGACAAGGAGCAGGAACAGCAGAATAAGGAACAGCCGAATTCCCCGCAGCAGCAAGAACAGAACCAGCAGCAGGAACAGCCCGGCCAGAGCCCGGAGAAGGAACATCAGGATACCCAGGCCGCCCAGCCTCAGGAGGAACAGCCCAGTGATGAAGAGAAGGCCCGCCGCTATGCGGCTTCTGTACTGCGCAGCCACCTGGACGAGGAGCAAGGCTCACCGATTCCCCACACAGATTTGCAGGTTCGCCAGCCGGATAAAGATTACTAAACACCCAATTCAACGTTAATTTCATGAAAAAAATCATCAGCATTTTCTATACCCTGCTTCTTTGTATGGCAGGGCTGAGCCTGGGCGATATTGTGCCGTTATGGTCGGTAGATGTGGCTGTGCCGGGAGAGAAAGTGGCCCTGTACCTGGTGGATACCGAGGTAGGAGAAGACCTGTTCACCATTCAGAAGCGCCCCGGAGTGGAAAATGCCGCGCTGGAAATTATGCAGCACTACGCAGGCGCCAACCCCATGGACCCCAACCGCGCGTCCATGGAGGTCTACCCGCTGCAGATAACGCCGGACGCCCCCGGCGAGGTGCGCATCAAGAATCTGGAGGTAGAGTACAATTCCGGCCGCAAGGTAAGCATTACCGTGCCACCGCTTCCGGTCCTTTCGCAAAGCGCCATCCGCTGGCAGAAGAAGCCCGTGAACTTCGGCGTGCTCTGGTATACTGACATCAAGGATGGCTATGTACACCAGCCAATCAAGACAGCGGTGAAGATTTTTCTTCCCGGTGGGGTGGACAGCGTCGGAGCGCCGCAACTCAGCTCAGTGGATGTGAAGGTCGGTAATTTCCAATCCACGCTTCAGGGGGTGCTGGCCATGGTGCATAACCAGGCCATGGGCACCACCACTGCATATGCCAAAGGTCAGACCTGGCGCACCATAGACTTCACCGGCACCCTCACCCCCTTCCGCGAGGGCAATTCCGATGTGGCAGGAAAATTGATTCTGGAGCAGCGCCAGGGATTCTTCACCATCATGCGGGCCGAGGCGGAGCTCCCGGTGCTCACCGTGGGTGCTCTGCCCCTGCCGCCGGGCGCTCCGGCCAATTTTGCCAACATGGTGGGTGAATACACCATATCTTCCTCTACGAGCGCAACTTCTCTCGCCATGCATGAGGCGGTGGAGGTCGAAATCACTGTCAGAGGCACGGGGAATCTCGACCAGCTTCAGTGCCCCTCTATCAGTGATGCCGCAGACTGGAAACTCGTGCCCGCCACGCGCAAGCCCATAGTGGGGCCCAACGGAGAAACACTCGGCATGGTGTTTAGTCAGCTCCTCCGGCCTACCGCAGAGGTGGGGGGCATACCTTCATTCTCCTTTGCCTATTTCGACCCGAAGAGTATGGAATACCGGCAGGCAGCCACGGCCCCCATTCCGCTGCAGTGGAGGGAAACAGAAACCAGCGGCAGTGGCATTCAGCACAGCCAGGCAGCAGAACCGCCGCCAGCCGGCAGCATTCCTGTGGCAGAAATGACGGACATATACGGTTATATCCCGCGCGCTATGTACGGGCGAGTGTTCAGTCTGCCCCGCTGGTTATGGCTGCTGCTCTATCTGCCGGCCATCATTATCCTGGCAGTACTGAGCATCAAGGCTCTGAGCCGGAAACGAGCAGCCGGAGCAGCAGGACGCGCCCGCAACCGTGAACTCAACGCACTGGCCGGGCTCAAAGATGGTCTCAGCTTCCTCAAGGGAGTGGGTGCCTACATTGAAACGCATGTCACGCCCGGTAGCATGACACCTGAATTACAGAAAATCCTTGATCGTCGAGATGAGGAGGTATTCCGGCCGGATGCCCGCACAAGTATTTCCCCGCAGGAGCGCAACATCATCATGAAAGCACTTCGCAGCATCGGCACCAGCTGTCTTGTACTCGCGCTGAGTCTGGCCCCTCTCTGCCAGGCTAACACCGCCCAGGAGGGCTACAATGGCGGGCAGTACAGCAAAACCATCAGCACGCTGGAGAACACCCCCGACTACCCGGAGGCCCTGCGGCAGTACAACATGGGCAATTGCTACTACCGGCTCAACCAGCCGGGAAAAGCAGCCCTCTGCTACGCACGCGCGCTGCAGGCAGATCCCGGTCTCAAGGAAGCCCGGGCGAATCTCCAGTTCATCCAGCGCAAAGAAGGGGCTCTGCTGCCTTCCGGCTCTGTGGAGGATGGCCTGTTCACCCTGCTCACCCCGGCACAGCTCTGGTACACCACCGTGGTCAGCACAGCGCTGCTTGCCCTCTGCGTGGCCTTGCTCATTGCCCGCCGCCGGGAACGCAAACCCTGGTTGCAGGCCAGCACCGCCCTCAGCGCACTGGTCAGTCTTCTTTGTGCCGCAGACTGGGGGTACTACACCACCCGCCAGACACCGGACATTTCCTCCCTGCCGCCGGCAGATGTGGCCTATGTGGTAAATGCCTCCGAACTGCGCACCACGGCAGATGCCAAGGGCACCGGCATCATGAAGCTGACCATCTCCACCCCGCTGCAACTGCTTTCCATCCGCAGCAGCTGGTGCTACGTGGAAACCTTCACCGGTGTGCGCGGCTGGATTTCCACAGCTGACATCACCCCGCTCATGGCCGATGGCTCAGAGCCCCCGCTGCCGCTCATCATCCAGTTCCGATGAACAAGCGCCTCTCCAACCTGGCCCGTCTTCTCTCCGGGCTGCTGCTCATCCTGCCGCTGTTATGGAGCTTCGGCTTGTGGTACTATCAGCCGATAAGTCTCTTACCCACAGCATTTATACTGGGCGCAATCCTTATCTGGAGACGCAGAAGGAAGAATATATCAGTACACCTCATCCTCTGGCTTCTTGTCCTTACTAACGCCATCACCTACCAGTGCATACCGGGGCCCACACCGGAAAAATGGCAGACTCCCTGGGCGAAGGCCCCGCAGTTTGAACAGAACGGTGACTCGCTCACCATTCACAACATCCGCGATTTCCGCTACCGCACAGAGGAAGACAGCGACGTCCGCTACCGCAGCGAAACCTACGATCTGAACACGCTCTGCGGGGTGGATTTCGCCAGCTGCCACTGGGATGGCATGACGGCAGTGTGCCACACGATGCTCAGCTTCCACTTTGCGGACGGCCGCCGCGTGGTGGTCTCTGCCGAAACGCGCCTGCCCGAGGGTGAGGCGCAGGGGGCCCTGCCCGGCCTGTACAAGAGATACGGCATTCTGTACATGTTCGGCACAGAGGAGGACATCTTCGGGCTGCGCACCAACATACGCCACGAGGATTTGTATATCTTCCCCCTGAAAATCAAGCAGAAGGGCGCGCGCAAGCTGCTGCTGCATTACGTGGAGCTCGCCCGCCATGCCGAGGCCACCCACCAGGACTATAACACCATTTCCGACAACTGCTCCACTGGTATTGTGAGCGGATTCCGCGAGCTCGTACCCACCATGGCCAGAAAATACGATTTCCTTCCCCTGCACAACGGCAGTATCGCAGATTTGCTCATCAGCTACGGCGCTGTACAAACCCGCCCGGGCGAGACACCGGAGCAAATCCGCACACGCTGTTACGCAGGATATGATCTGCCCATGAATGATTATTCCGCCGCATTGCGTCGCAAAATCAGCAAATAGCGGGTTACCTGCATTCCACGCTTGTGCGCCCCGCCAGCGTATGGTAAAATGCCCGCATGATTAGCGAAAAGCCTGTGGTGCAGGAATTGGTGGCGCTTATGCTGGCGCATGGTGTAACGCGAGCCGTTCTCTGCCCCGGCAGCCGCAATTCGCCCATTGTGGCCACGCTGAGCGAACTGCCGGAAGTGGAATGCCGCCAGGTCATCGATGAACGCAGTGCCGGATTTGTGGCACTGGGCTGGGCTCAGCAAGTGCAGGCTCCCGTAGCCGTGGTGGTGACCTCCGGCAGTGCCGTGTTGAATCTGCACCCGGCTGTTTCAGAGGCTTTTTATCGCAAGACGCCCCTGCTCATCATTTCAGCAGACCGCCCAGCGGCGTGGATTGGTCAGAATGATGGCCAAACCCTGCCCCAGCCCGGTGTGTTCAACCAGCTCGTGCGCTTTTCTGCCCAGGTGCCAGAGGACGATGCATGGCACGCTAACCGCCTTATCAATGAAGCCCTGCTGGAGCTGCGCCACCGCAGCGGCGGCCCGGTGCACCTGAATATCCCGCTCACCGAGCCATTCTTCGGCATGGTGGAGGCGGAGCTGCCGCCTGTGCGTGTGATTCAACGCACCGAAGCAGCACGCATGAATGCGGATGAGGAGGAAGCCCTGCTTGAAGAAGCA
>JAZOTV010000213.1:0-2076 GCA_045657815.1 Akkermansia sp. | reverse complement strand
GCCACCTCATCCTGCGAGGTTCTACGGATGGCCCGAACTACAGCCCCGCACACGTGGCTGATGCATGGGCTACCCAGCAGAAGGCCGGCATTGCCAACCGCATCATGATTGACTGCTCCCACGGCAACAGCCACAAGAAATGGCAGGAGCAACCCGCCGTGGCCTGCAGCGTGGCCGAGCAGCTTGCTGCCGGTTGCGACCACATCGGCGCCGTCATGATTGAAAGCAACCTCTGCTCAGGCAACCAGAAGTGCGGCCCCGATATGAAGTACGGCGTGAGCATCACCGATGCCTGCATCGACTGGAACGGCACCCTCGGCATGTTCGATATCCTTGCCGCCGGTGTCCGCGCCCGCCGCGCCAGCCTGGCTAAGTAAATCACCTATCTTCCCTGATAGAAAAAAATCCCCGGAGGCAACTCCGGGGATTTTTTTACATTGGGGTCACCGCTCGGATAAATCCAAGATTGTTGTTTTCGGAGCACGGGACTTCAGTCCCGATTAAACAACGCATCAGTACATTATTACTATCATTGCAAGCAGAATGAACAATGACGGAATCGCGCCAAAGCAAAGCGACCTTGTCCAGCTCACGTTGTGAACATAGCGCATGATGCTGGAAAAAATGACCGTGCAGAGAATCACAGCCCAGCCTGCCGCCACAATCAGCTGCAGTGCCACATCCATATACAATCCCGAAAAAAGGTTCGCATAAACAGGCTCAAAATTGGCACTTAAACAGTCGCGGCATGCCTTGACACAGGCAGCTGTTAGAAAGCCTGTCCAGGCCGAAATACCATAAGGGCGGGCACAAAGCCAGACAAGCAGCCAGGTAAAAAGGATATCAAGTGCGCTATCCATCAGCAGCTCCTTCAAAAACAACGACGATTCGTCCTTGAAGGGCGCACACAGGACATGCATTACTACGAGTCCAACAGCATAAATGCCACTACTCAGTAGTGCTCGTTTCCAGTCGCACTTCAGCATATAGCGCCCCAGCAGAAACAACAGCACCGGGGCAGAAAATATGAGATGACGCTGCAGGAAATGCCCTGTGGCACTCCACAGATGCATCTCCGTCATCATGTAAAGCAGCGCGGCATAGGGGATCAGAATCATCGCATAGCGGATATATTCATCGCGCCCGCGCTTCAGCCAGCACAAAGCGGCCAGCATACCGCCAAACATGCAGCAAATATTGATTACCAGATGCGAGTCCATGTCTTTTTAATCCATGGTGTATTCATCGAGCCAGGACTTGAAAGCATCCTTGGGCTGCAACACGGAGGTAAGGAAAGCATCCTCAAACTGTTCCTTATGCACAGCGGGATACAGTGACAGGATACCCTGCCGGTAAACAGCCACACCATGGGCCTGCATCTTGCGGAAATGTGAAGGCATCTCAACAGACTCACGGCGGCAGATACCCTCCACCTGCCTGTCCGTCAGCGTCCAGTCCGAACGCCCCCAGAACAAGGCAATCCAGGCCTCGGCATCAATTTTCTGAATACGGATATCTCCAAATGAGCCGGAGTTCCAGGAGAGATACCCCTTCTCTGCCACGGCCTCGTCCGTAGCCTTGGCAAGCGCCTTGAAATTGTCAGCCAGCTCATCAAAAGGCAGCGCGATTCTGATACGAGCCACCTTGCTCCATTCCTTTTTCTCCTTACTCGCATTCCGGCTGCGCTTCAGCTCCGCCTTGCCATCACGCCAGAGCAGGCACACAGAAGCAGCCACAAAAGTCAGGCCAAGAATCAGCATGAGCACCTGCCGAAAATCAAATCCGGATGCCGTATACCACCAACATCCCCCCACCGCAAGTGCCAGGCCGGCCAGGCCGTACAGAAGATACTCACCTATTGTTTTCATAAGCAGCATTCTAACACTAGGCGTGCGAAAATTCAACAAAAATAACACCAACAAAATTAACTTAATATAAGCAAATAAAGCAGAAAGAGAGCCATTTCTGACTCTCTTTCCGGAATGCTATCAGATATTGATTTGAGCAGCTTTACTCCTCCTCTGCGGGAGCAGCGGCGGCCTTATCCTTGGCGGCCTTCACCAGAGCATCGGTCTC
>JAZOTV010000212.1:0-2769 GCA_045657815.1 Akkermansia sp. | reverse complement strand
GTGGGTGTGGCCGGCTGAGTGGGTGTGGCAGCGGCCACATCCGTGTTCACCGGGGGCTGGGTGATGTGTACTTCTGCCTCTGCGGGGGCGGAGGCCGCAGGGGCAACAGGCTGGGTGCTCACCACCGGCTGCATGGGCGCGGGGGCTGCAGGGGCGGCCTGGGCGGGCGCAGTGGGGGGTGCGGTGATGGTGGGGGCAATGGCCAGGCCGCTGTTGCTCTTGGAGATGCTGCCGCGGGCCATGACGCCGCCGATGATGACGAGATGCAGCACGATGAGGCCGAGAATCACGCGGATGACGGTGGCGGGGCTGGTGCGGTCCACCACAAGGCCGGTATCGGAGTGCAGGCGGCGGGGCTGCTTGAGGTTGGTGTCTACGAAAGTCTTGAGGAAGTGGCGCTTGGGTTTGGAGCGCCCGAGGTCGGAGTTGTGAAATGCTGTCTTCTGGTTCTTTCTCATAAAATGGTTCCTGGGGATTTAGAGGTTAAGCGTTTTCTTCACGGCGTTGCGGAAGCATTCGCCGCGCTGGACATAGCCGGTAAACTGGTCGAAGGAGGAGGTGCCGGGGGAGAAGAGCACCACATCGCCACGCTCTGCGGCCTGGTGGGCAGCGGCCACAGCCTCCTGCACGGTGGTTACTTTGATGACGCGGCAGACCGGGGAGAAGGTGGCCTCCAGCTGGTCGGCAATCTGACCGAATACCACGCAGAGGCGGGCTTTCTGCTCCAGCATGGGGTTAATGGCGGAGTAATCCAGCCCCTTGTCCTTGCCGCCTGCCAGCAGGATGATGGGGCGGGTCTGGGAGCGCACGGCGGCTTCGGTGGAGTGCAGGTTGGTGCTCTTGGAGTCATTCAGCCAGAGCACGCCGTCCATTTCGGCCACGGTTTCGCAGCGGTGGCCGGGCGGGCAGAAACTGCGGATGGCGGCGGAGATAGCGGCGTCATCCAGCCCCACAGCGCGGCAGGCCAGGGTGGTGGCCATGGCGTTTTCTGCGTTGTGCGCCTGCTCCAGCGCGGTGCCACGCAGCGGGGTGAGCACCTGGCCGTTCTCGCAGATGGCGCCGTTTTCAAAATACAGCTGGCCGGTGTTCACTACGGAGGAGAAACCCACGCGGCGGGGTGTCAGCTCCGGCAGGTCTTCGCCTTCGCGCACGATGGCCAGACCGCTGGCATCCATGTTCTCGAAGATGCGGAGCTTGGCGTTGTAGTAGTCTTCCACCCTGGTGTAGCGGTCCATGTGATCCGGGGCGAAGTTCAGCCAGATAGCCACCTCGGGCTTGAAATCGATGATGGTTTCCATCTGGAACGAGGAGACTTCCAGCACGGCAAACTCAGGCTGGGGCTCCATGAGTGCTACTTCGCTGAGCGGGTAGCCGTAGTTGCCGCAGGCCTTGGCGGTCTTGCCGGCGCTGAGCAGCACATGCTCCAGCAGGGCGGTGGTGGTGGTTTTGCCGTTCGTACCGGTGATGGCGATGATGCGGCCGCTGTAGTAGTGCCAGGCCAGCTCCGTTTCGCCGATGAGGGGTGCACCGTGCGCGGTGAAGGCGAGGGTCCAGGGGATATCGCCCTCAATGCCGGGGGAGAGGACAACGAGGTCTGCCGCATAGGCGCGGGCGTGCTCCTCGGTGGCGCCTGCTACCAGGGAAACACCGGGTTCATTACAGGTGGCGGCGGGGTTGGAGTCGAAAATACACACCTCGGCGGCACCTTTGGCCAGTGCCAGCCTGGCAGCGGCGATTCCGCTGCGACCGCAGCCCAGAACAGCTAATTTTTTACCGGTAAGTTCCATGGAGAGGGGGAAAGGGGTAAGAGGTTATGTTATGCAAAGATGCAGGCTGCCAGAATGAGCCCGAACACGGCCAGGAAGAACGAAATAATCCAGAAACGCACGCAGACCTGGGTTTCGCTCCAGCCGCACTTCTCGAAGTGGTGGTGGATGGGGGCCATGCGGAAGAAGCGGCGCGGCTCGCCATACAGCTTGCGACTCACCTTGAACCAGCCTACCTGAATCATCACCGAGCAGGCCTCTGCCACAAACACACCGCCAATGACTACCAGCAGCAGCTCCAGGTGGGTGCATACGGCTACGGTGCCCAGCGCACCACCCAGGGAAAGGGAGCCGGTGTCGCCCATGAACACCTTGGCCGGGTGGGCATTGAACCACAGGAAACCAAGGCAGGCGGCGGCAATGCAGAGCAAGTAGTTGGCCAGGGCAATTTCACCAAGGGAGAGGGAGAGGCAGAGGAATGCAAGGGAGGCGACCACCATGCAGCCGCTGGCCAGGCCGTCCAGACCGTCGGTCAGGTTTACGGCGTTGGAGGAGCCGATGATGACCAACATGGCAAAGGGGATGAAGAGCATGCCCATGTCCAGCTCGCCGTAGAAGGGGATGAAGATGCTGGCGATGGAGGGATCCAGGTAGTAGAGATACCCGGCGCAGCCCAGGGAGGCCACGGCCTGCAGGGCAATCTTGAACCAGCCGCTCACACCGTCGGTGCTCTTCTTGGTAATTTTGGCCCAGTCATCCAGGAAACCGAGAATGGCCGTCACCCCCATGACGAGCAGGCAGCACTGGAGCTTGGGGTTGCCCATGTCCAGGAAGAGGATGCTGGTGAGCATGATGAGCCCGATAATCATGATACCGCCCATGGTCGGAGTGCCCACCTTGGCCTGGTGCTCCGGGGCAAGAACGCCGCCGCAGGCCTGGCGGATGGGCTGCCCCGCCTTCATGGCGCGCAGCACGGCAATGAGCTTCGGCCCGATGAGCATGG
>JAZOTV010000211.1:0-2031 GCA_045657815.1 Akkermansia sp. | reverse complement strand
TTATCCACCAGCACGGTGGTGCCGCTGTACGGTGTGGTCTTCTTGGATTCCACGAGACGGTCATATTCAGCCCAGTCCAGGTGAATGCAGGGGGTGAACACATCGGCCGGGCAGGCCTTCCACTCATCAATGAGCTGCTGGATGACCCAGGGCGGGCAAAGCGGGTTGTCACCCTGCAGGTTTACAATGAAATCCGGGGCGGTGGCCTGCTGGCTCACGGCATCCCAGCAGCGCTCCGTGCCGCTGCGGCAGGTTTCAGCGGTCATCACCACGGGGATTTCCACACCCTGGCAGTAGTCTACGATGCGCTGGTCATCTGTGGCAACCACATAGTTGCAGTTGTCATTCTTGCGGCAGATAGAGGCGGCGATATCGGCCACGCGCTTAATCATTTCTACTCCGGCAATCTTGACCAGGGGTTTGCCGGGCAGACGGGTGGAGGCGTAGCGGGCGGGAATTACAATGAGGATGGACTGGGACATAGGTCTGTTTGATAGGTGGTTTTTCGTGCTTCTATACTACCGCAAGTGCAGCATTTTGTCACGAAGAAAAGCACATTTTAGTTATGCAGGGCGCTCTTTGCTTGACATTCCACCGCCAAAAAGCCTAAAATATGAGCATGTACAAGACTCTGGCATCTCTCCTCATTGCAGGCTCGGCGGTTTATGCTGCCGAAGCAGACCCCATGGCAGATGTGTGTGACCGCCTGGTTGCTGCGCTGGAGCAGGAGACCGCTGCGCTGGAGTCCATCACTTCTGCGGAGTCTGTTCCGGCCGGCGTGGTGCAGCTTCGTGCCAGTCTGGACAATCTGCAGGAGCTCATGTCTGTCGATTCGAAGGAACTCTGGTTGTACATTGACAATACAGATGGTGTGAAGCAGCCTATTATTGATGCCCTGGAGGCGCTGGCCCTGCAATTTGCCCGCATGGAGAAGGAGGATTTCTTCGGCAGTGAGGAGTTGCGCGGAATCCTGGCCCCGCAGGCGCTGGAGACTGATGATACTGAGGCTGCCCGCCATGCTAAGCGCGAGAAGCTCCGCGAGATTGATCATGATGAGGATTAAAGCCTACGCTTTTTTCACGCAGCAGCTGTTGCACATGGGCCAGTTCATCGTCCATGTAGCTGGGCAGGTCATTGCGGTGCGCGGCCATGTTGGCCAGCACGGCATCCCGGTATTCCACGGCGGCGGCCCTGGATTCCTCCTCTGAGCCGTATTGCAGGTCTGAGAAGTAGCGGGTTACAATTCGGCCGCAGCGCTGGATGCTGACGCGCCAGCCCTGAAAATCTGTATTCTCGTAGGTGTAGCGGGTTAAGTTCTTATTATTCATGAGGGTATGGCGTGTGGACACACCATACCCTCTTATGAGTTCAATAACGTATACCCGGCTCAGTCATTCAGACGATGCGAGATGGGGAAATGCAGTTGTTCAATGGGCGGGTCTGCATGCAGAATGATGGGCAGCTGGCTGCGGCGTAGCGCCGAGGCCACAATCTTGCGCTGAATCAGTCGCACATCGTTTTCCTTGAACAGGTAATGTGTTTCATTCAGTAGCTCGGAAGGCGGCGTGTTCAGGTCTGCCAGTTCGTGGATGATGCGGCAGGTGTTTCCGTTGGGCGGGGTGCCGAGCGCCCCGAAGAGGTCTGGGTATTTTTCCTTCAGATACTCACTGAGCAGGAAAAGATCAATATCGTACAGATTGCCCAGCGGCGCCAGGTGGCCGCCGCTCTGCCCGTACATACGGAATTCGCCCAGCATGAGCTCCCGGCGTGCCAGGGGGGTGCAGAGCATGAGCCCGCGGGATTCTGCATGCGTCAGCGCAATGGCTGTGCGCATGCGGTCAATCAGCGCCGGGCTTTCCTCTTCACTCAGGGTGAGTCTGGTTGCTTCCTCCAGCTGGCTGGTCTGGGGGCTGAAACAGGATATGCCGAGCTTTTCTGCCAGTTTGTTCTCTGCATCGAAGCTGATGCCGCATACATTGGCTGCCCCGATGGCTTCTATGCACAGCGCTGCCAGCAGTGCAGAATGCGTGT
>JAZOTV010000210.1:0-5162 GCA_045657815.1 Akkermansia sp. | reverse complement strand
CCCTTCTTGGAAAGGCCGAGGAAGATATCGGCACCCTGCAGAGCAACCTCCAGCGTGCAGTCCTCACTCTGGGCGAACATAGCCTTGGTGGGATGCAGATCCAGACGGCCAGTGTGGATAAGGCCCTTGGAGTCGAACATGAAGATATTCTCACGTCGGATACCCAGGGCCATGTAGAACTTGGCGCAGGCAATACCGGCAGCACCGGCACCACAGACCACGCAGCGCATATCCTGCAGCAGGCGGCCAGTCAGGTGAGCAGCATTCAGCAGAGCAGCACCGGAAATCACAGCCGTACCGTGCTGGTCATCGTGGAACACGGGGATGTTCATTTCCTCGCGCAGGCGCTGCTCCACCACGAAGCACTCAGGGGCCTTGATGTCTTCCAGATTGATGGCACCGAAGGTAGGCTCCATAGTCTTGATAACCTCGATGAGCGTCTCGGGCTTCTTGATATCAAGCTCGATATCGAACACGTCCACATCGGCGTAAATCTTGAACAGGAGGCCCTTACCCTCCATCACCGGCTTGGAGGCGTGGGCACCGATGTTGCCCAGACCCAGCACGGCGGTACCGTTACTGATAACTCCCACCAGGTTACCACGGTTGGTGTAACGACCCGTCACAGAAGTATCGTTGGCAATCTCCATGCAGGGCACGGCCACGCCGGGAGAATAGGCCAGAGTCAGGTCATCAATGGAGAAACAGGACTTGCAGGGCAGCACTTCCAGCTTACCGGGACGCGGCTGCTCATGGTATTGAAGAGCTCTTTCAGCTAAGTTATTACTCATACGCTCGTTTTTGAGTGAGCACGTATTATAGTGATTCTTCGGTATCTGGCAAGCGCTTATTTTGACTTCCGTCAATTTTTTACGAACTGTTAAACCCTTCGGTGGATAATTTGAGGCTCTTCAGGCAGAATTCCGCCCTCCTCCTGCAGACTGCGCTGAGACAGGCAACGAAGTACACCAGCTGCGCCAGTGTACAAAAAAAATCGCCGCGCTGAAACCACCACACAGCGGCGGCCTATATGGCATAGCATCCACCAAAATAGCAGCTCCCGCATCTGCAGGTATCCCCGGTATATGAAAAGCACCCTTCCCGGCAGGAAAGGGTGCTTTTGAAAGCCAAAACCAGTAGCTGCTTTAGCGCTTGCTGAACTGGAAACGCTTGCGAGCGCCGGGACGACCAGCCTTCTTGCGTTCCTTCATGCGGGAATCACGAGTAAGCAGACCCTGCTCACGGAGAGCGGAGCGATACTCCTCGTCAATCATCACCAGAGAACGAGCAATAGCCAGGGAGATAGCACCCGTCTGGCCGTGCACACCACCACCGCGGCAAACGACGCGAACGTCGAACTTCTTCATGGTGTTGGTGGCATAGAAGGGCTGCAGCACAGCGTTCTGGAGAGCGTCGGTGGGCAGGTATTCCTCGAAGGAACGGCGATTGATGGTAATCTTGCCGGACTTGCCTTCCTCGGCGGGGGTAAGCCAGGCGTGAGCGATGGCTTCCTTGCGACGACCAGTAGCGTTGTAGGGAGTAGTAGACATAGTCAGAGTAAAATTAGGCGATGGTTACAACTTCCGGAGTCTGAGCAGTGTGGGGGTGCTCAGCGCCAACATAAACCTTGAGACGGCCACCCTGGGCGCGGCCCTGGCGGGTGTGGGGAACCATACCCTTAACAGCGAGCTCCACAATCATCTCGGGGTGAGTCTTACGCAGCTTGGAGGGGGTGGTCACCACCTGATTGCCCACATAGCCGGTGTAACGGGTGTAAATCTTGGCGCGCTCCTTGTTACCGGTGAGCACAACCTTATCGGCGTTCACAATAATCACATAGTCACCGCAGTCCACGTGGGGGGTGAAGATGGTCTTGTTCTTACCGCGAAGCAGGTTAGCTGCTTCAACTGCAACCTGACCGAGCACCTTGCCGGCAGCATCGATCACATACCACTTACGCTCAATATCCTGAGGCTTGGCAGAGAAGGTTTTCATATTTTCGTTATTTCTTAATCCAGTTTTGGCTTTCGCCATAATGTGACCCCTAAACAGGTCAGCTCGCAGAGGGTAGCACAACTCTATTTTTATGTCAACCGCATTTTGTGACTTGCGTAAACTTTTTTTGTATTTTATTGAAAAAGTGCTTGCCTTGTGAACTTTTCAGCATTAAACTACCCACGCGCAGGGGTTCATCCGGGCCACGATGCGCAACAACCAATCTAGAACGACATAATGGCAAATCCCCCCAATAATCGCGGCGGCAAGCCGCAGCAGCGCCCGAACGGACCGCGTCCTGCCGGCAACTCCCGCCCCGTGAACTCCACCCCCAAGCCCAAGAAGGCTGATGATGACGGCGAAGGCGAGATCGAGCTCGAGGGCGTGGTGTCCGCAGTGCTCGCCGGTACCATGTTCCGCGTAAAGGTGGCCAATGGTCATGAGTTCCTGGCCCACATCTCCGGTAAGATGCGCAAGCGTTTCATCCGTCTCGTAGTTGGCGACCGCGTTCGCATCGAGGTTTCTCCCTACGATATGACGAAGGCTCGCATCACCTTCCGCCTGAACTGATTCCCCTTCGGAAATATTTTTCACACAAAATCCCCGGCGTTCCTTACCGCCGGGGATTTTCTTGTTTCAGGAGGAAGCCGCATCCATGCGCAGTCTGACCACCAGTACGGCGTTCAACTGCGCCGGCTCAGGGGAAACGCCTCCACTTACCATCGCCCACAGAAATGACTTCCACAGTCACCGTATCCAATCCCCGCTCATAAAAGCCCAGTTCCTTGGCAATTTTGGTGCTCACATCAATAAGGCGGCCGCGAATATAGGGTCCGCGGTCAGCCACGCGCGCAATACAACTCTTGCCGGTGCGCGGGCATGTAATACGCACAGTGCACGGCAGCGGCAGAGTGCGATGCGCCGCATAGCGCTGGTGGCGATACAGACGCTGCCCAATGGCCCCGATATCACCATTTGCCTCATAATGGGATGCTACACCAGTAGCCTTATAATGCAGTGCGCTCTCCACGCTCATGGGAACAAAACGAGTCCCCTTCACAGTATAAGGAGCCTTCTTGTACCCCTTGTACTCTGGGAAATCAGGGTGCAGTATCTGCTGACACCCCACCAGCAGCAACACCCCCGCAGCAACCAACCATGCACAGAAACGCTCCATGCCGCCACTCTAACACAAGAGAGGCGCCCATGGCGAGCCTATTCTGCATGCATCACACGCATTCCGTGGATTTTTCTCTATGCACAGGCTGCAGCACCCCCATGGGAGAGGCGGCCGTGAAGAAAATATGAACCTTCCTTGCAGCACTCTGAGCACAAACCAGGCCGGGGATTTCTCCCCGGCCCTGGTGTAAATTCAACTACTGACTAATCGGCAATTACAGCTCGCACTGGGCGAGGGTATCGCAGCAGCAGCAGAAATTGCGGTCACCGTAAGTGTTGTCCACGCGGGAGCAGCCGGGCCAGAACTTATGCAGCAGCTGGCCGGGAGCGGGATAAGCAGCCTCGCGGCGGGTGTAGGAGTGATTCCACTCATCTGCCGTTACGGCCAGGGCCGTGTGCGGGGCGTTCACCATCACGTTATCATCAGCGGGCACCTTGCCTTCGGCCACAGCAGTCATCTCGCCGTGAATACCAATCATAGCCTCAATGAAGCGGTCGAGCTCCACCTTGCTTTCGGACTCGGAGGGTTCTACCATGAGGGTATCATGCACGGGGAAGCTCATGGTGGGGGCGTGGAAGCCGTAGTCCATGAGGCGCGTGGCCATATCGTCCACAGAGAGATGGCTCTTGCCGAGCATAATGGTGGTATCGAGGATGCACTCGTGAGCCACCAGACCGCCCTCACCCGAGTACAGGGTCGGGAAGTAGTTCTCCAGACGCTTGGCGATGTAGTTGGCGTTCAGAATAGCCATCTGGGCAGAGAGTTTGAGGCCCTCGTGGCCCATCATGGCCAGCCACATCCAGGTGATGGGGCAGAGAGCGGCGGAACCGTATTCGGCAGAGGAAACGGCTGCGGTCTTCTGCTCCTCGCCGGAGATGCAGTGATCCGGCAGATAGGGGGTAAGGTGCTCGGCGCAGCAGATGGGGCCCACGCCGGGGCCGCCGCCGCCGTGCGGCATGGCAAAGGACTTGTGCAGGTTCAGGTGGCACACGTCAGCACCGATGGTGCCGGGGTTGGTGAGACCAATCTGAGCATTCATGTTGGCACCGTCCATGTACACCTGACCACCGTTCTCGTGGATGATGCGGCAAAGGTCGGCCACGCCGCTCTCATACACACCGTGGGTGGAGGGATAGGTCACCATGAGGGCTGCCAGGTTATCGCGGTATTTTTCAGCCTGGGCCTTCAGGTCCTCAGCATCGATATTGCCCTTCTCATCGCACTTCACCGGCACTACCTCGAAGCCGGCCATGGCGGCGGAGGCGGGGTTGGTACCGTGGGCGGAGTTGGGGATAAGGCACACGTTGCGGTGCCCCTGCCCCTGAGCCACCTGATAGCGGTGAATAGTGAGCAGACCGGCAAATTCACCAGCAGCGCCACTGTTGGGCTGCAGGGAAACGCCGTGGAAACCGGTAACGGTGGCGAGCCACTGCTTGAGTTGCTCTAGCATGGCACGCATGCCCTGGCACTGGTCCATGGGAGCGAAGGGATGCAGCGTGGCAACCTCCGGCCAGGTGATGGGCATCATGATGGCGGCGCAGTTGGCCTTCATGGTGCAGGAACCCAGCGGAATCATGGCTTCATTCAGCGCGAGATCCTTGGCCTCCAGGCGGTGGATGTAGCGCATCATCTCGGTCTCGGAGTGGAAGAGATTGAAGCACTTCTCGGCGCAGAAGGGAGTGGTGCGGGTGAAGGCGGAGTCCCAGGTGGGGCCTTCGGGCATGCACTTGCAGCAGGGCTTCTCCATGCCGAGTGCCACGCACAGGGCCTTCACATCGCGGCTGGTGGTAGTTTCGTCGAAGGAGACGGAGATGGTGTCGGCATCCACCAGGCGGATGTTGTAGCCGGCCTCGAGGGCGGCGGCCACGAGCTCGGCAGCCTTGCCGGGGCAGCTCACCTGCACGGTGTCGAAGTAGTTGTCCACGGGCAGCGTGTAACCGGCCTTGGCAGCGGCAGCGGCGAAACCGGCAGCCAGCTTGTGGGCGGT
>JAZOTV010000209.1:0-4530 GCA_045657815.1 Akkermansia sp. | reverse complement strand
TGCATCGGGTTCGCCTCACGGTTCCAGAAGTTGAAATCGCCAATCAGGTAGAGAGCCCGGGCCCCCGGAGCCCACTCGCGATACACCCATTCCCCGGTCTCCGCATCGCGATTAAAGCCCAGACGCGTGTAGCCATGCGCAAATTCCATTAATGAGCCATGGCGGCGGCAGATACGCTCCAGCTGAGCATCGAATAATCTCATACGCCCCTTGATTTCACGTTCAAAGGGAGCCAGCCAGCCATCGGCCAGCACTAATCCGGGTATTGGGGAGCGGCGCATACCACTATACTACACCACCAGAACCGATATAGCAAATGAGATTTTCGTTTTTTCAGGTTTTGTAGGCATTTTCTGATAATCTGTACTTGGAGGCTCCCTCTTTTCTACTTGTCATGCGGATTCCCGTATGATAGAATACAGCCTGATTGGTAACCCGATTATTTAGGTTATGCGTAATAATATTTTTCTGAAATCGATACTGACAGTCCTGATTACAGCAGGCATCGGGACAAGCCTGGCCTGTTGCAATGAAGAGCAGAAAGGAGGCACTCCGAAAGCAGAAACAGTTGAGAAAGAGGCGGGGGAAATCACCTGCACTCTGGAAAACAACACACTTTCTGCTACCTTTGACTACAAGGATGGTGTGATATTCGGCGGTCTGAAAGGCCCGGACGGCACCCTGCTTCTGCAGGGTGGTGGACCTGTATTCACCCTGAAACTGGCCAATGGACAGGAAATGAGCTCCACCAGCATGAAGGCAACCAAGCTGCAGGTTCAGAATCTGTCACCGGATGCAAAGGCGCTGAGACTCTCCGAAAAACTTTCCGGCAACGCCGTCTCTGCCACCTTCACCGCCCCGGACAATTCCTTCAGCATTGAATGGAAGGCCATTCTGCGCGAGGGTTCCCACTACCTGCGCCAGGAGTTCGTGCTCAAGGCCACAGATGGTCCCGTACCTTTCAATTCCATCACCCCGCTGCAGGTGATTCCCACCGAGGAAGGAGGCATACCCTCCATTTCCGGCAACACAACCCACGGCACCGTGGCCGTGACCGATTCCCTGTTCATGGGTCTGGAAACCCCGATGTCCGTGATGACAGTGGGCAAGCACGGAGCCACCCAGGAGGATTCCTGGTCTGCCCAGAGCTGGACCCCCGGCATGTTCGGCAGCGTATTCGCAGTACCGGAAAGCTTCCACCCCGTCTACGGCAAGCAGTACGATGAGAAAAGCGGCCCGGTAGTGAAACACCTGGTTGCAGCAGAAGGTCCGGTCAAGTTCGAGGAACCCGGCGATTGCGCCATCGACTTCAAGTATGAAAGCGGCAACAACCGCCTCAATATCGTAGGTGTGCAGCTGGTAACAACTTCCGGCCAGGTCATTTCAGAAGACGTGCACCCCGGCTACACAGGGCACAAGTCCGAAGGGTCTGAGTACCACGTCATCGTCCCCGTGCCCGGCACATATAACCTGCGCTACTGGGTGGAGAAAAAGACTGAGCCTGTCAGCAGTGTCGGTCGCATCTCTCTTTCGCTCACCACCGGTAACCCGGACACTGACACCACCTCCATTCCTGAGGATATGGTGCGCGGCACCTGGGTGCGCAAGACAAACCTGACCAATGAATTCCCGTGGAAAGTGAGCTCCGTCATCGGTCTGTTCACGCCCGGTCAGCAGCGCCGTTCCTTCCTCTCCTACATCGAGCGCGAGAAGCCCGTGCCCTACCGTACCATGGTACACTACAACGACTGGTACGAAGTAGGCATCACTCTGCATGACTATGAGGACCCCGCCAAGCGCACCAGCGAGAAGATGTCCCTGGATATCCTCAACACCTGGAAGAAGGAGCTCTTCGAGAAACGCAACACCAAGCTTGATGCCTACGTTCTCGATGACGGCTGGGATGACTTCAACAGCCTGTGGGACTTCCACATCGGGTTCCCGAATGGGTTCTCCAAGCTGAACGAGGTGGCCACCAGCATGGGCTGCGGCATGGGCACCTGGCTTGGCCCGGTGGGTGGCTACGGCTCCAGCAAGCGCATGCGTATCAACTACTGGAACCAGACTCATCCCAATAACCGCATTGCCAATTTCGAGCTTTCCAACCCGGAATATTTCAATGCCTTCGTGGACCGCTGCAAATACATGGTGAAGAACTATGACATGCGCTATTTCAAGTTCGATGGCATCTCTACCAAATTCCACGCCAAGGGCCCCGGTGCACTGGAGGATGCCGAGGGTATTCTGCGAGTACTCTCATCCCTGAGAGAGGCACGCCCGGATATCTACCTCAACACCACGGTGGGCACCTGGGCCAGCCCCTTCTGGTTCATGTATGCCGATTCCATCTGGCGCCAGGAGAATGACTTTGACCAGATTGGCAACGCCGGTGATGCCCGAGATAAATGGATTACCTATCGCGACCGTCTGGTGCACGAGGTATTCGTGGAAGGAGCCCCGCTCTTCCCCATCAATGCAGTCATGGTTCACGGAACCATCATCACCAAGAATGGACCGCCCCGTGTGATGAGCCAGGATCCCGCTAACTGCATCAAGGAAATGCGCACGGCCTTCGCCAGCGGCTCAGGTCTTCAGGAAATCTATACCGATACTGACATTCTGAACAAGAACGATGGCGTGCTCTGGGATGAACTTGCCAGCTGCATCGCCTGGGTTCGTCGCAATGCCGATGTGCTCTCCGACACTCACTGGGTAGGTGGCAATCCCTGGAACAAGACCACCCAGGACGGCGATATCTACGGCTGGGCTTCCTGGAACCCGGAGAAGTGCACTCTCGCGCTGCGCAATTCCTCCTCCAAGCCCAAGACTCTCAAGTCCACCCTGCGCCAGATTCTGGATGTACCGCCCGGTGTGGTGGGTTCCGTCATGCTGAAGAGCTCCTTCGCAGACCAGCGCCACCTGAAGGGCATCATGGACCGCAAGCTGAATGTTGATACCGAAATCAGCATCACGCTCGAACCCATGGAGGTCATTGTCATGGAGGGTGTGACTGTTAAATAAGCACTACCAACAGAAAATGATTGAGAGCCGCACCCGTCAGGATGCGGCTCCTTTCTTTCTATTCTACTTTCACACACAGATATTTCTCAGTGCCTCAGGCCTTTTCTGCAGCCTTGCCCAGGTACTCTGCCACTCCCTCGTGGGTGGGCTTCATGGCCTCCTGACCAGGATGCCAGCCCAGCGGGCAGACCTCGCCGTACTGCTCAAAATGCTGCAAGGCATCCACAATGCGGATGGCTTCATCGATGGAGCGGCCCAGAGGCATATCATTCACCAGCTGGTGGCGCACGATGCCCTGCTTATCGATAAGGAAGAGGCCTCGATAGGCAACCAGTTCACCAATGACCTGCAGCTTGCCGTGTTCGTCAATGTAACGCTCGCCGGCCAGAACGTCGAAGGCATCGGCAATAGTCTTGTTGGTATCAGCCACCAGCGGATATGTTACGCCCTTGATGCCGCCATCGCTCTGCTCTTTCTGACACCAGGCCCAGTGGCTGTACTCGGTATCGGTGGAGCAGCCTACCACCACAGTGTTCCTGCGGGCAAACTCCGGCAGCGCTGACTGGAAACCCAGCAGCTCGGTCGGGCATACAAAAGTGAAATCTTTCGGGTAGAAGAAGAAGACCACATACTTCTGACCAATATAGTCCTGAAGCGAGAAGTCATTCACAATTTCGCCATCTACCACTGCGGTTGCCTTGAATACGGGTGCTTGTTTTCCTACTAACATGATATGTGATTTTGTTGTGTTGAGGTTAGGATACACTAACTCTTCATTTTGTTCAATACTTTTTTAGAATTTTTCTAATTTTTTATTCTTCGCTTGCCAGAAAGCAGGAGAATTTGGTAGAATGGCGGGCGCATGAACACCCCGAGTGCCCGACTCAGCTCACTGGATGCCCTGCGAGGGCTGGATATGCTCATCATACTGGGCATAGATGCGCTGGTATATGCAATGTACCCCATCTACAGCAGCCACAGCGCCATGCAATGGCTTCGGGAACAGATGGGGCATGCCGAATGGGAAGGAATGAGGCTGTATGACTGTGTGTTTCCCCTGTTTGTCTACATAGCAGGCATGGCCCTGTGTTTCTCCCAGCTGAGAAGTCTGGGCGCATCGGCATGGAGAGTGCTGCTGAAGCTCTGGTGGCGGGCCTTCATCCTGGTGCTGCTCGGGTTTCTGGTGAACGGAGCCATCACCTGGGATACCGGTAGCATGCGGTTCGCCTCCGTGCTGGGGCTCATCGGTATCTCCGGCGCCCTGGCCGGCAGTCTGACTCTGGTCTGGCGAGGGCGGCTGATTCCCTGCCTGGTACTGGCCGTGCTCATCCTGGTCGGCGTAGGGACAGCACAATATCTGGGGGGCGATTTCACCCCTGGGGGTTGTTTCAACGCAAAGGTGGATGCCCGGCTGTGCCCCGGCGTGCTGTACAGCCGGAATTTTGACCCGGAAGGGCCGCTCTGCATTCTCTCCGCCACAGCGCTGAATCTGCTGGGGTATTGCAGCGG
>JAZOTV010000208.1:0-3412 GCA_045657815.1 Akkermansia sp. | reverse complement strand
CAATCTTGAAACTCTTCACCCCTGCGGCCAGCAGCTCCGGCACGCGCTCCAGCGCACACAAATCCTGCGGGGAGAACACATAGCGCCGCTCACCCAAATCGCGCATGCGGCCATCCACCTCCAGACGGTACGGCATGCGGCAGGCCTGCGCGCACTCGCCGCGGTTGGCGCTGCGCTGTCCCAGGCTTTCGCTCGTCAGGCACTGCCCCGAATACGCCACACACAACGCCCCGTGGCAGAACACTTCGATAGGCTTCGTCGTTGCCTTGGCGCAGGCCTCAATCTCGCGCAGCGAAAGCTCGCGGGAGAGTACAATCTGCTGTGGGTCAAAGAGTTCATCTACCAGGCGGACCGCCTCCGGGCTGCTCACGGTCATCTGGGTGGAGATATGGAGCTCAATGTTCCAGCGGCCGGCTTTGCGGTGCTCTGCAATGAGTGCGGCCAGCCCCATGTCCTGCACAATGACGCCATCCACCCCGGCGGCATCCAGCGCATCCAGGTAGAGGACGGCCTGTTCAAATTCTGCCGGGAAAATGAGCACGTTCATGGTCACATAGCCGCGTACACCGTGGCTGTGCAGAAAGGGAATGAGCGCGCCTAAATCCTCCCGTGTGAAATTATCTGCCCGCATGCGGGCGTTGAACTGATCCAGCCCGAAGTAGATGGCATCTGCCCCGTTGGCCACAGCGGCGCGGGCGCAGTCCCAGTTTCCTGCCGGTGCAAGTACTTCAGGTTTGCGGTTCATGCTGTCAGGTTAATGCGTTCAGGCCATGCTGCGGATGCGGGCCCTCTCAAAATCAGCGGGGCAGATGGTCACGTTTACCTTATCCCCGGGTTGAATGACCTCCAGCAAGTGGGCTTCCTTGCTTTGCACGAACGCCACGGTTTCCTTGCCGTTGGGCAGGGTGGCGTGGTAAGCGGTGGGGGCAAAGCGCTCACGGATGGTGCAGATGCAATCGACGTATTGGGAGGGGTATTGCGTGGTCATATCAGAAAAGAGATTGAAGAAGGGAGCTGGCGGCTTTGGCGGCATCCTGAATCGGGGTGGTGGTTTTCGGCGTGTCCCCGGAAGGCTGGTCGGGTTTCTGGTTCATCAGAAGGTTGAGCAGGTCTGCGGCAGATGCCTTGGGAATATCCTTGAGGAGCCCGGAAAGGTTACTGCCCACCAGCGTGGAGATGCGGATGCTGAGATCTTCCTGCGGCTGGTCAATGGTGCCGCTCAGGTTCATGTTGAGCCAGAGGTAGTCCGCCTCGTCTCCGTTGGCGGTGAATAGTTTATCTGTGATGCCGCTCTGCGGGAGCGGAAGCGCCAGAACCATGCTGCGCGGAAGCCCGATGGTGAGGGTGCCGCCCAGGCTGCGGTCTGTGCCGATGAGGACGCGGCCACGCACCAGCAGGGCGCCGTCGCGGGAGCGGATATTGATGTTGTCAATAAGCCAGGCGGGACCGATTTGATCGGATTCGTAGGGGAAATGAATCTGGCAGTCTGCTTTCTCCAGTTCAATGCTGCGGTATGGATAGGTGTTGCCCACCGGAAGCTGAGAAAGGAAGGGAAGTCCCTCCAGCACGCCGTTCTGCACAGAGAACGCGCCGTTCCCTGCTACGATGCCATTGCCGGAGCCAACCAGTGTAAGGCGTCCATACAGGTCGCCCGAAGCCCGCTTTTTCCAGTCTTCGTTGAGCAGGCGGTGCAGGTTGCCCTTGTTTACCTGCATGTCCATGCTGTATCGCTTGTCCTTGAGGGTGTAGTGCCCCTTTACCCGTAATTCACCGGGAGTGAGCATGATGCGGCACTCGGTCAGATCCACGGCATTGTTGTGGTAAACGAGGGTAGCGGCCTTGATACTGCTTTCGCGCAGGAAGCGGAAGGGGGTGTGCAGGCGAGCATTCTCTGCGTAGAATTGCCATGCATCGGTGCCGATACGCGGAGCAGGGGCTGCGGTCACGCTGGCGCCGAGCAGCTGGTAGAGCTCGCCGTTGAGCGAGATGTTCAGGTCTGTGTCCTTGCATTCGAGCTGGTCGAGCCGGAATCCCTTGAGCGAAAAGGCGGGCTCGGAACCCGAGGCCTCTGTTTTCCTGCCGCTGGCCTTCTTCTTTTTGCCCTTGCCGGTTGTTTTGGCGGGGCGGGCTTCGCTGGTGGATGCTGCCGCCTGTGCCGCGCCGGTGGAAAGCGAGAGACTGGCTTCTTCTATGCTGACCTTGTGGAGGTGCAGTTCGCGGCTGAAGAGGGCAGAGCGTTCGATTTCGGCATTGATGCGGCCTGTGCTGGCCTGCTGAATGCTGCCCATGCCGCTGAGGGTCGCTCCGTTGATGGAGACGCGGCTGCCATTGATGGTAAGGTTGCTGCGCAGTTCCACTGAATCTGCCCGGAGCGATTTGCGCGCACTTTCTGCCAGAAGACTGCGGAAATCGCTTCCCTGCAGGTAGGATATGAGCTGTGTATAGCCGAGAATGAGCAGCACAATGAGCGAGGCAATGACGATGCCGGTGGTGATGAAAATGCGGCGCAGGCGCGCATTCATTGCGCCTCTGCTGTGTGCGGAAAATAATCTGCCTTTGCTATGCCGTGCCATATGTCGGCTTTTTTATATCAGGCAGCCCCTGCTTTTTCAAGCGTTTAATCATGGCTGCTACCATAAACACGCAAAAAGTGGTAGTTCCGGGAAATTTGTATTGACTATTTTGCGTGAATTTGCTTGAATACACATCGGAATCATTCAACCATATTCGTATATGAAATTCACCACTCTCATCGTATCCGTTGCTTGCGCCGTAGCTCTCAGCTCCTGCTGCTGCCAGAACCAGTCCATGCCCAAGCTCCGCCCCATGCCCAAGAATCTGGTGCCCGAGGAGCAGCCCGTGCAGCCTGGTACCGTTGCTGAACAGCCCGTAAAGGTGCTGGAGTCCAACAGTAAGTAAAGCGTAGTTTTTCTGCTTTTTCAAGGAACCGCCGGAAATAATGTTTCCGGCGGTTTTTTTTGTTACTTGTGATTCCGTGCATTCTGTGCTATATTTGCCGGCATGAAAGCAATCTGGATGCTGGCGGCGTTGTGCTGCCTGGGTGCAATGACGGGGGCTGCCCAGCCCGAATATACTGTAAGTACGCGCGCACGCGCGCACGATGGTGTGGCTCGTAATGTGGTGCTGATGATTGGTGATGGCATGGGCTCTGAGCATGTGTGGACCGCATGGCTCTATAATGGTTCCCGCTTGAATATCACTTCGCTTCCGGTGACGGGGTTCTCCATCACTACTTCTGCGTCTCACGGTATTACGGACTCGGCCGCCGGGGGTACGGCTATTGCCTGCGGTTGTAAGGCTATTAACGGGCAGCTTGGGCTGGATGCTGATGGCCGTGCGGTGGAATCGCTTGCCGCCCGTATGCGGAAGGCTGGCAAGGCAACGGGGATTG
>JAZOTV010000207.1:0-3459 GCA_045657815.1 Akkermansia sp. | reverse complement strand
GCAGGCTCAGCAACAGGAGCAGGCTCCCCGGACGGAGTTATCGTTTCAGTCGGGGCAGGAACAGGAGCAGGGGCAGCAGCAGGCACCATCTCTACAGCAGGTGCAGCCTCCTGAAGAGACTGAGCCGCCTTCACTGAAGAGAAATGGCAGTATTCCATCACCTTCTCGCGGGCGGGCGCATACCAGTAAATGGTTGCCGCAGCAGCAACCAGCACAATCAGAACCGAAACAAAGAAAACTTTCTTCATATGTAAGCCCCCCTACTCTAGCCTCTGCAAAGTGCTTTGTCAATGACATTCACACGCTTCTTGCTTGATATGCCGCGCTATGTATGATAAAATCCCAGCATTCCATGAGCAAAGACATCACACCCGTATACCTGCAGGAAAATCCGAGCCTTATTCAGAAAATGTTCGGAGATTACTATCTGGAATACGCTTCCTATGTGATTCTGGAACGCGCAGTACCGCATATCATTGACGGTCTGAAACCTGTGCAGCGCCGTATTCTCCACTCCATGGAACGCATGGATGACGGCCGATACAACAAGGTGGCCAACATCGTGGGTGACACCATGAAATACCACCCGCACGGTGATGCATCCATCGGCAGCGCACTGGTGACGCTGGGGCAGAAAGGCCTGCTCATCGACCCGCAGGGTAACTGGGGCAACATCCTCACCGGCGACTCCGCTGCTGCACCGCGATATATCGAAGCCCGCCTCTCCCAGTTCGCCAAGGACGTGGTGTACAGCCCGAAGGTAACGGAGTGGAAGCTCAGCTACGATGGGCGCAACAAGGAACCCGTGGCCCTGCCCGTAAAATTCCCGCTGCTGCTGGCGCAGGGTGCGCTGGGCATTGCCGTGGGTATGAACTGCCTCATCCTGCCGCACAACTTCAATGAACTCATCGAGGCCGCCATCCACTACCTGCGAGGCGAGGAATTCGAGCTCTACCCGGATTTCGCCACTGGTGGCCTGCTGGATGTGAGCGGCTACAACGATGGCACCGGCAACAGCCGTCTGCGCTGCCGCGCCAGGATGGATACCACCAGCAAGAAAATCATCCGCATCACCGAAATCCCCTACGGCACCACCACGGAATCCGTCATCCAGAGCATTGAGAATGCCATGGAGAAGGGTAAGCTGAAGGTGGCAAAGATTGAGGATAACACCGCCGCCACGGCCGATATTCTGGTGTATCTGCATGCCGGGCAGGATGTGGAAAAGACCTGCAATGCCCTCTATGCCTTCACCGAATGCCAGGTGAGCATCTCTCCCAAGGCGGTGGTGATTGTGGACAAGAAGCCCGTGTTCATGGGCGTGAGCGAGATTCTCAAAATCAACGTCGACAACACGAAGGAGACCCTGCGCCGGGAGCTGGAAGTGCAGCTGGCTGAGCTGCAGGAAGGCTGGATGCAGGCCAGTCTGGAGAAAATCTTCATCGAGAACCGCATCTACAAGGTGCTGGAGGAAAGCGAAAGCTGGGAGCAGTCCCTCACCGAAATCGAGGAACGGCTGCAGCCCTTCGTGCAGGATTTCATCCGCCCCATCACGCGGGATGACATCATCCGCCTCACGGAAATCCGCATCAAGAAGATTGCCAAATACGAGATTCACGAAGCCGAGGAACACATCCGCGGGTTGGAAGGCGAAATCGACCAGTGCCGCAAGAACCTGGCCCAGCTCACCAAATACACCATCCGCTGGTTCGAGAAGCTGCAGAAAAAGTATGGCGACAACTGGCCCCGCCGCACCGAGCTCACCACTTTCGACACCGTCACCCGCGCCGTGGCCGCTGTGGAGAACGAGACGCTCTACATAGACGAGGAAGGCTTTGCCGGCTACGGTATCAAGAAGGGTGGCGAGGCTATCGACAAGTGCTCTACCATGAGTGATATCCTGGTGATTGATAACCAGGGTGTGCTGACCGTGCGCCGCGTGCAGGAGAAGTTCTATGTAGGCAAGAAGCTGCTGCACATCAGCGTGCTGCGGCCTACGGATGACTGGGTGTTCAACATGATATACCGCGATGGCAAGGAGGGCATCACCTACGCCAAGCGCTTCAAGCTGGGTGGTTTCACCCGCGACAAGGAATACCAGCTCACCCAGGGCACCAAGGGCAGCCGCGTGTTCTTCTTCACCGTGCACAAGACAGAGGAGGACAGCAGCGCCATGCAGGTGAATGTGTACCTCAAGAACCAGCTGCGCCGCCTCCGCCGCCCGATTCCCTTCGATTTCGGTAAACTCCGTGTGAAGGGGCGCGGCGTGCTCGGCAACATTGTTACCAAGAACCAGGTGGAGCGAATCTCCCGCATTATGCCCAGCGCCGCCGGCGAGGGCGAGGACAGTGCAGCAGACGCACCGATTCCGGAGACCCCCGTAGGCACGCTGAGCGCACTGCTCGATGGCACCACCGAAGCTCCTGTGGCAACGGATGCCGCCCCTGCCCCCACTGAGACTCCGGCTCCCGCCCCTGTGGTGGATGAGCAGCAGTCGCTGGATGACTCCATCCACGAACAGATGGGCTTCGAGTTCTGACTCAGGGAATGAAGAAGCCTGCATTCAGCGTCTACACCACCTGCACCCCGCCTGGTAAAAAGTCCAGGTGGGGCAGAATGTTGGCGCTCTTTTTCGCCGCATGGATTGTTGCAGCACTGGCACCGGGCTACTTTACCAGGCTGCTGCTTCCCGATCTGGGCGAAGCTGCCAGAACCGGCGACACCGCCGTCCTGAAGAGATGGCTGAAAATCCCCCTTGGCAGAGTTGATGAAAATGACCTGCTGATGCAGGCTATCTACGGCAATCAGCCCGATTGTGTCAGGATACTACTGGCTGATAAAAGGGCGAACCCGAACCAGAAGGACTCCGGGAACATGCCCCCCCTGCAGGTAGCCCTTCTCGGCAGAAATTCTGAGATAGCCCGGCTGCTGCTGGAAGATGAACGTGTGGACATCAACACCCGGAGTTCCATCACGGGATGGACAGCCCTTTCCCTGGCCATCTACGAGAAGGATGCAGATATCGTGCAGCAGCTGCTGGCGCGGCCGGAAATTGATGTCAACGTGAGTGATGTTCCCCAGTTCCTGACACCTCTGAACATGGCCATCCGGGCCAAGGATTCCTGCTACCTGAGCATGCTGCTGAAGCACCCGGAAATCGATGTAAACAGGAAGGACAAGCTGGGTAACACACCGCTCATGTGGCTGATGAACAGCTCAGGAGAGGCTGTGGAGGAGATGATTGACCTATTGCTGAAACACCCGGGGCTGGATATCAACAGCTCCAATAATGAGGGTAACACTGCGCTCGCCCTGGCGGCAGAAAAGAACCTGCCGGCGCGGGTGAAAAAGCTCCTGACCCACGCAGATATCAACGTGAACACGGTGAACAACCAAGGCATGCGCCCGCTCAACCTGGCCATTCAGAAGCAGGCTGCCGAATGCGCCGGGCTGCTTCGC
>JAZOTV010000206.1:0-3256 GCA_045657815.1 Akkermansia sp. | reverse complement strand
AATCAAGTTTATAGTAATTAAGTTTAGCAGAATCAATCATTCTTTGAAAGACTGATCGACTAATACGAACACCTGCCGTGTCCTTCTGCGAAAGCGCGAAGTCATCCACCATCACGGCCTCGACAGTGATGGAACTGGTGGGCGCCGTACTGTATTGCACTCGTTTCGTATGTTCACTATACTCCGTCCACTGGGAGGAAGTCAAGCCGCGCTCGCTGATAAACACAGATTTACTCTCGATTGCGGGCGGAAAGTTGCGAAATGAGCAGCTTCTGCATAGTGATAAGAGGCGCACTCCCGGCATTACAGCGGGTCTGCACAGTCATGCTGTACACACCATCCCCGCCAGATTCCACGCTGTAGGTGGTGGAGAATCGGCCATTACCAAGCATGGTCTTCACCACCCGCAGCTGCTCATCATGCTCGTAAGCCGTGGTATTCAGCAGCAGCCACTGCGTGCCGTCCCAGATGCTTTCCTGCTCAAAGGTGGTGGTATCATTGGCCGCAATGAAGCTCTCGCTTCTGCGGCTCTGCGCAGCCACCAGCTCGCCATTGGCCCTGGTGATGGTGGTGTGCTTGTGAACAGCGCCGTGTTCCGCCGTGGCCTCGTACTCGTGCCAGGACTGCACGCCATCGATGCCTTGCGAGAACTTAGGCTTACCAGCCGCATAGGCATAAGCGGGCTCTGCGCCGAAGTTTTCCGCAATGCTCACCTGCTGCTGCGAGCTGCCGCCAGCTGTCACCGTGGTGGTCACTCGCTCCAGTCCGGCAGATTCCTCATAGCTGTAAGCAGTGCTGCGGAACAGCACCTCTGCACCGGAAGCGTTCACATGATACTCTGCCACTGAGGCAGGGCGCACATCATAGAATCGGCTGTCGGCGTATGCTGTGCGGGTTACCTTGGCCAGATTCTCACCCCAGGGGGATTTTTCCATGGTCACGCGACCGAGGGAATCGTACTCATACTCTGCATAGCTACCGTCAGAGTGCTCGACCTTGACCAGCTTGTTGTCTGTATTGTAACGGTAAGATATCGTGCGAGTGGTAGCGGAGCCAAAGCCCTCCGTCACGGAATACAGCTGCCAACCTGCTGCGGAATAGTTATACACCGAGCGTGTGCAGGATGCCACATTGTCGGGCGTAGCGGCATAGTATACCGACTCGGTGCGCACCATGAGACCGCTCACCGGGTAGGTGGTTTCGTAGCGGTGCACGATGGCTTCGTTACCCTCGCCCCTGGTGATGGTCACCACTCCGTTGCTTTCGGAACGCACGACGGAGTGCGGGTCGCGCCCGGTCTGCTGGCGTGTGATGGTGGTGCTGTCACTATTCTGCTGAATGGTTTCCGACTTAAAGGGAGCCGCAGCCACCGCTTCGTCATCGACCGCAGCGGTGGCTGCAGGCGCGAACCAGTCGAGTCTGAGAGCCCCGGTTTCATCGGTGGAGCAAACCAGGCGCCCCTCTGCGGAAGCGCAGGAGAGAAGATTGCCGGCACCATCGAACTGAGTCTGCACGTGCTGAGCCCTCTCAGTGGCTGTCACTTTCCGACCCTCGGGCGTGGTGATGCTGAATACCTCGCCGGTGCTGACCATGAAGGTCAGGCAAAGGCCGGTCGGGTCCTTCATCATGATGAACGCGGGAGTGCGGCTGGTGGTGGCATTGAAATCGGCATCCTGATACTGAATGCGGTTGAAAGCCATGCCAGAAGCACCTGTTGTGCCTGCTTCGGAATCGTCTTCTGCGGGGATTTCAAAGAGCAAAGCCTCACCCACAGGCGGCGTGATAACTACCTGAGAGCCCACAATAGCAGCCGTCCAGCGCCAGGGAGAATCGTACAGCGCCTTGCCGTTGGCCGGGTTCAGCTTTACGAACCCCGGGCAGGCATCGCCCTCCCAGCCAGGAGCCTGAGAGGCCGCCTGGTTATCGGCATCGCCATCATCCGTGCTGCCGCAGCCGCAGGACTGGCACACCTGGCGCACATCGCCGTGGTAAGGCACTTCAACAGGCTGTCCTTCGCCGTTCACCACAACGCGTTTGGCGCAGATAGCGTAGCGGAAGAGTTTCCGGTTATTGATATTATTGCCACTGGAGAAACCGATATTCGTGACAAGGCCGTAGATATGGTAAGTGCCGGCAGGCAACGTGAGCTCATTTGTAAGCATTTTCCAGGAATCGGCCCCCAGGTCCGCATCCTGCCAGCGCTCCGTCTTATCCTGCACGTTGTACTGGAAGATAATATCACCGGCATTCAGGGAATCCGGATTTGCCGCATAGGCAAGCACGCGCTGCTTCACCTCTTCCCCGCTGAGGATGGATGAGGAAATGAGCAGCGTGCCGATATCATCAGCACGCAGGTAAACAGCCAGCTGCGTAGGATGCGACAACGTAAGCGTATCTCCCGCCAGCACCAGCTCATTTTCCACCCCGCCCTGGTCTGCCAGGTCAACACAGGTGCCGGAATACACCGTATCCCACTCATTACCGGGGGCAGCCGGGGCGGTGTATGCAGCACGATTGAAGCCGATGGGGCTTTCACTGGCAGCGAAGGAGAAGGTGGAGATATAGGACACGCCCTCAGAAGCAGGGGCAACAGCAGTATTGGTGTTATTATTGGGATTCATAACGATATAGGGGTTGGTTGTGGCACAATCGGTACCGGAGTTAAGGTTGTCAGAAGCGGAGACGCCAGCATTCCCGAGAGTGATGGAATGGGCGGAAGCAGCGCATGCGCTGGATTCAACGGAGGGCTGCACGGACTGCTCGCAGGAGTTATCCTGGGCATCTTCCTCGGCCTGGGCAGAGGAAACTTGTTCATTTTTCTGTTTATTCATTTGGGTAGAATCATCCAGGAGTATATACATCAAGCCTGGAATCAGCGGAGAGTATAGCCACGCGGGAAATACTGTTCAATATCATACCGAGAGGCGGAACATCGTTTCACCTGCAACAGTGTTCCTGCTGCGGAAAAGGACTTGCCCCACATACGTGCCGAAAATTTTGTAACGAGGGATATAGATTTACGGATTTTTCAGCAAAAGGTGCTCTATTTTCCAATTTTTTGAATTTAGGACTAAATTCCGCTTGACTTAAATGCCGAGATGCTGTATATATCCGCCCCACAAAGTTATGGCAAAGAAAAGCTGGATTGAAAGAAACAAGAAGAAGGCAGCTGTCGCGGCTCGTTATGCAGACCTCCGCGCTAAGCTGAAGGCTGAAGGCGACTACATCGGTCTTACGATGCTGCCGCGCAATGCTT
>JAZOTV010000205.1:0-2753 GCA_045657815.1 Akkermansia sp. | reverse complement strand
CGTCAGTGAAATCGGTAGTCTGGCGACTACCGGCGAAACTTCGCTGCCGCTCAACGAAACCTCGCCCCCTGACAGGGGCTCGACGAAACTTCGCTGCTTACGCAGCTCAGAGAGAGACGAACTCCAATTTGGCGCAGCAATCTTTGGGACACATGTGAGTGCGCGTGGATGTACGAATGACGAATGACAATTGGCGAATTTATGTGCCTGATTTCGGCAGAAAGTACCCGCGCTGCTTTTCATTGATGGGCAGGCCGGCAAGCTGCATCACATGCAGCATTTCCTCCCACAGGCGGCGGCGCTCGCCCAGGTCACTGGTGCGCAGCAGGTAGCTTGGGTGGTGCGTGACCACCACGGGAACGCCGTTGAAATCCCAGATGCGGTCCTGGTAGGCAGCCAGGGGCAGATTCCCCTGCTGCAGCAGGCCACGCGCCGCTACAACCCCCAGAGCCACAATAACCCGCGGCTGCACCAGGCGCAGCTCGAATTCCACCACCGGGCGGCTGATGAGCAGCTCTTTCTCGCTGGGCGGGCGCGTGTTCAGCGTCTGCCGCGGCTGGGCGGGGCGGAATTTGAGCAGCTGGGTCAGGTACACCTGCTCGCGGGTGAGCCCCATGGCCTTCAGCATGCCATCCAGCTTGCCGCCGGCCTCGCCCTGGAAAGGCAGGCCCGCCTTCTCATCGTAATACCCCGGGGCATCGCCCACAAAAGCAATGGCCGCCTGTGTATCACCCTGCGGCAGCACTACCTGGTCGCGCAGCGTGCCGAGCTGGCGCAGCGGTGCCCAGGTGGGCAGCAGGCGGCGCATATTCGCCCAGGCTTCCTCAGCATTGCTGCCACCGGGCCGGAAGAAAGGTATCTCCTCTTCATATGCCACCGGTTCCACCGGCAAAGGCTCATCCAGATTCACCCCCAGTTTCGTGACAGGTGCCGCGGCCTCACCACCAGCCACCGGGGGCTCCGGCCTGGCATCTGCGGGCGCCGGCGGCATGGGCATCCCCTGCCCCACCGGCTCAGGCACAGGAGGAACCACCGGCACCCCACCGCGCTTTGCAGCCAGCATCCATGAGCGCAGCACCGCCCGTGCCTCGTCATCCACGGCCAGCCGCTGCACCCCCCGGGCTTGCAGGGTGTGCAGATAATCAAGGACTAAACCGCGGAGATGCATGGGAAGTCTGAATGTTTAATTTTGGATGTAGAATATATTAATCTTCTGCCCCATGTGAGCGCAGCGAACGGTACTTTACACACTCAACATTAAAAATTCTACATTCAACATGCCCTCGTCACCACCGGGCTTTATTAAACCGCGCAACCTCGCGCTGCACCTCGCGCATTTCGGCGCGGGCCTTGAGGTCATAGCGCTGGTCGCGGTGGGTCTTGCCGCGGCCGGTGCCGATTTCGGCCTTCACCTTGCCATTCTTCCAGTACAAGCGCAGGAGGGGGAGGGCAAAGCCTTTCTGAGCCTGCTGGATTTCCAGCTTCAGAATCTCGCGCTTGTGCATGAGCAGGCGGCGGGGACGCTTGGCCTCGTGCTGGAACCACTTGCCGGCGGTTTCCCAGGGCTGCACATCGCAGCCGTACAGGAAGAGCTGCCCTTTTTCCACGCGGGCGAAGGAATCGGCCACATTCACCTTGCCGGCGCGAATGGATTTTACCTCGGTGCCGCGCAGCTCGATGCCGCACTCATGCCGGCTCATGATTTCGTAATCACGGCCTGCTTTCTTGTTACTGGCAATGAGGTTATTCTGCGGGGCGGGTTTCTTGGCCATAGACGGAAAGGATTTTCAGGGGGAACTGGGTGTCGGAAAAAAAGGGCGACCCGGTGCTGCCGCTCGGGAAGCTTGCCGGGTCGCGCAGAAAATCAATTGGAGCAGATGTTTACAGAGACAGGCTGACAGACTGAACCTCCGGCTCTGCGGGAGCTGCGCTCTGGGCAAGCTCAGCCACAGGATCGGCATCCTGAGCCTCACCACGGCTGGCAGCAAACTCCTCGGGGGTCATCTCACGCCAGGTAATCTTACCTTCGATAATCTCCGTGAGAGCGATATCACCGCACTGCATTTCAGGGGTGGTGACAATGAAAGGATCAGAACCGTGGTTGAGCTGCTGCACACGCTTGGATACGATGTTGACCAGAAGCTGGTTGTCGCCTACGATCTGAGCGGCTTTTTCGATAAGTTCAACGTTCATGGGAGAAAAAATGGGTGATACTCCGCTCCTGCGGGTTCGGCATTGTACAACGTAAAGCCGCAGGATGCAAGCCTATATTCGCGTCAGCAACACAATAAAAGCCCCGGAATACCACATTTTTGCTTGTCAACGCTGCCTGCGGCAGGTAGGATAGCACCATGTAGATAGCGCCGGCACTCTCACCGGCATGTTAACAGTTAAAATCCCCATCCGAGTATATATGGCTAATTTGAACAAAGTAATGATCATCGGCAACCTGACCGCTGATCCTGATGTACGCACCACCCCGCGCGGCAACACAGTGGCAGAGCTCCGCCTGGCTGTAAACCGCGTGAGCAGCGGCCCCAACGAGGGCGAACGCCGCGAGGAAACCACCTTCCTGGATGTGACCTGCTGGGGTCGCACCGCCGAAATCGCCGGCCAGTATCTGGCCAAAGGCCGCCCCGTCTTCATTGAGGGCCGCCTGCAGCAGGATACCTGGGAAGACAAGCAGACCGGCCAGAAGCGCAGCAAGATCCGCATCGTGGCGGAGAACATGCAGCTGCTCGGCGGGCGCGAAG
>JAZOTV010000204.1:0-7294 GCA_045657815.1 Akkermansia sp. | reverse complement strand
GGTGGTCAGAACCGCCGCGAAATCGGTCACGGTGCTCTGGCAGAGCGTTCCATCGCTCCCGTGATTCCCGATGAGAACGACTTCCCCTACGCCATCCGCGTGTCCTCCGAAATCATGGAGTCCAATGGTTCCACCTCCATGGCTTCCGTGTGCGCCGGCACCATGTCCCTGCTGGCCGCCGGTGTGCCGCTGAAGCGCCCCGTTTCCGGTATCTCCGTGGGTCTGGTGACCGAGTTCGAGAACGAAGGTGACCGCGAGCCCAAGCGCTACGAGACCCTGCTCGACATTATCGGCTCCGAGGACTTCTACGGCGATATGGACTTCAAGCTCTGCGGTTCTTCCGTGGGTGTGACCGGCTACCAGCTGGACCTCAAGCTGCCCGGCATTCCGCTGTACATTCTGGAGGATGCCATCCACCTTGCCCGCAAGGGGCGTCTGGATGTGCTTGACACTATGAATGCCTGCATTCCCGGCCCGCAGGCTATGAGCCCGAATGCCCCGCGCATCGAGTCCACCAGCATTCCGCAGGATCGCATCGGTGAGCTTATCGGCCCCGGCGGTAAGAACATCAAGGCTCTGCAGGCTGAGACCGGTACCGACATCAACATCGAGGAAGATGGTACCGTGCGCATCTACGGCAGCCGCCAGGAGGGTGTGGAGCGCGCTCTGTACCTGATTGATCGCATGTTCAAGGAGATTGAGGTGGGTGAAACCTACGAGGGTAAGATTGTTTCCACTAAGGAATTCGGTGCCTTCATGGAGGTGCTGCCCGGTAAGGACGGCCTTATTCACATCTCCGAGCTGGCCGAAGGCCGCACGCAGAAGACTGAGGATGTGGTGAAGGTGGGCGATATCGTGACCGCCAAGTGCATCGGTATCGATGACAAGGGCCGTGTCAAGATGTCCATGCGCGCCGCCGCCCGCGACCGCAAGGCCAAGGAAGCTGCAGAGAAGGAGTAATTCTTCTACCTGTAAGATATTTCGGACCGCCGCCCGGAGTCTCGGGCGGCGGTCTTTTTCCGCCACGCGCGCGCAACATGCAAAAAAGTGTAAAAAAAACGCGAATCAGGGATTTTTTGATTGCATTTGGTGGCGTTCTGGTATAGATATATTAGCGAACAGCTGCAAATTTTTTACTTACACCATGTGGAAATACATCATCATCGCCGCCGTCGTGCTCTTCCTGGGGGCATGTTTCCTTTTTTACAAGACTAATGATGCTCTGACCGGGCCTGAAGGCGAGGTTGCTGCTTTCCAGTCCCAGTTCGATATGGCCAAGAAGAAGGCCGTTGATATTGAAAAGGATAAAGGTATCAAGCGCTATGCAGAGCTTCGCACCGCTTATTTCAAGCAGCAGGGTGCCAAGCTGGACGAGGAACGCGCAGACCTGGATGCTCAGGACGGTCCCCTTGTGCAGGAGATTGCCAAGGCTAATGCTGATCTGGAGACTGCTGCCGCAGACTTCAAGAAGTACAGCGATGAACTGAAGGATTTCCAGAAGAAGGCTGCTGAGGCTTCCGGTGCCGAGCTTACCGGCGAGGATGATATTCAGGCTATTGGCCAGAGCATTGCCGGCCTGGTAGAAGCCAACAATGCCATCGAGGCTCAGGCCGCTGCCGAGGAGAAGATGACTGCTGAACTTGGTGCAGAGAGCGAGCGTACCCTCGCTATGATTGATGCCGCCAAGAAGCTTGCTGCAGACCGCATGGCCCGCCTCTCTCCGGTGGAGCTGAAGTGCTCTGTGGTGATGACTGACCCGACCTGGGACTATGTGATTCTTGATGCTGGTATCAACAAGGGTATCGTGATTGGTTCCCGCCTGGCCGTTATGCGCGGCAACCAGAAGGTGTGCGAGCTTTCCGTAACTCTGGTGGAGACTGATAAGTCCAGCTGCGATGTGGTTTACAGCACGATGCGCCCCGGTGATTCGGTGCGCCCCGGTGATACGGTTGTTGCTGTCCGTAACTAAATTAGACAATACCTACTATTACCTTAAGTTATGAAAATCTCTCAACTTCTTGCTTCTATTCTGGTTCTGCTGGCAGGTGGGGCTGCAATCAAGTATTCTGCTGACCAGCAGAAGGTTATGGACGCTCTTATTGCCACGCATGGTGGCGGCCAGCAGGTGGAGGCTTCCAGCTCTACCGGCCTGCGTAAGCTGAATCTGGATCTGGATGCTGAACGCGGCACTGTTGCTTCTGAGCGCGCTGCTGCAGTGAAGACCACCGAGGCTGCTCGTATTGAGATGCTGGACTATCGCATGAAGCGCGATGAGGCCCAGGGGCGCGTGGATGGCCACCAGGAGGAACTTACCGGACTGCGGAGCAAGGTGAAGGCTATGGATGAGAGTGTGGCTGAGCTGCGCAAGACTCTTGAGCGTGCTCTGGAGGAAATTCGCGCTGCTGCTGCGCTGGATGTGGCTTCTGATGCCACCTCTGAGGCTGTGCTCGAAAGCATCCGCGCCACGGTGGAGCGCGAGCAGAAGCGTGCAGAAGAGCTTAATGAGCGCCTGTCCGACTGGCAGTCTGCCCGCACGGCTGCTACCGAGAAGCTGGCTAAGGAGAAGGTGGAACTGAACCGCCTGACCGCTATCAATGATAAGTTCTTTACGGATTACACCAAGAATGATGACGAGTTCCCGCTGCTTGCTGTGGATGGCCGCTGGAAGTTCGTGGTGTTCAACGTGGGCTCTGACAGTGGCCTTGTGGCTGGTGATGTAACCCCGCTTCTGGTGAAGCGTGGTGACACCGTGGTGGCACAGCTGCGCATTGTCACCATCTCTGCCAAGGGTATGGTGGTTGCAGAGTATGACCCCAGAAAGCTGACGCCGGGTGTGCGTCCGGAGGTGGGTGACCGCGTATTCCGCGTGAAGCCTATGGGCAACTGATGTTGCCGGCAGGTAAAGCCTGAAGTTTCCGACGCCTGCCCGCTATGGGGCAGGCGTCCTTTTTAATATGTTAGTGTACAAGATGACCATGAAGAAGATTCTGATGATTGCTCCGCTTGTGGCAGTGCTGATGACTGCCTGCCAGCCGGCTATGCCGCCTGTGCCGCCAAGTAACCGCACGGTGGTGGGCCCGAAGGGGTCCTCTGATGCGGTGAAGCCTTGGAACAATACCACCCGCAAGGAGGGTGAGGCTGTGCTGGGGCCGCTGGGTGATATGAACCGCCGCTGATAAGGAAGCTGTGAGAAAGGCCGAACGGGCTCGTATTGTGCTGGAGGAGCTGGAACGGGGAATTCCTGAACCGGAGGTCCCGCTGCACCACCGGGATGCCTTTACGCTGTTGGTGGCAGTGATGCTCTCTGCGCGCTGCACAGATGCGCGTGTGAATCTGGTGACCCCGGCTTTGTTTGAATTGGCGCCGGATGCCGCCAGCATGGCGGCGCTGGAGTGGCAGCAGGTGCAACCGCTCATTGCTACCTGTGGCCTTACGGAAATGAAGGCCCGCCGCCTGGTGGAAACGGCGCGTATTCTGCTGGATAAATACCAGGGGCAGGTGCCGGGGAGTTTTGCTGCGCTGGAAGCCCTGCCCGGGGTGGGGCATAAAACTGCCAGTGTGGTGATGAACCAGGCTTTCGGGTACCCGGCTTTTCCGGTGGATACGCATATCTTCCGGCTGGCTCGCCGATGGGGGCTGTCGCGCGGAAAAACAGTGGAGGCCGTGGAGGCTGATCTTAAGAAATGTTTTCCGCAGGATACCTGGGGCAAGCTGCACCTGCAGATGGTGCTCTGGGGCCGGCAGTATTGCCCTGCGCGTGGGTGTAAGCCCACATGCGCGGTCTGTTCGCGCCTTTTGTCATAAAAAATGCCACCTTTCCCTTGATTGTGCTTGACCTTTTCGGGAAAAAGTAGTTTGATTGGCGGTCATTTGCATTCAGAGTCATGCTAGTTTGTCAGCTTAAATCCAAGATTCACCGTGCTATGGTTACCCGTGGCGATGTGGAATATGAGGGCAGTATAGAGATTCCGCAGGATCTGGTGGAAGCCTCCGGTTTGTGGCCGGGGGAGAAGGTGCTGGTTGCTTCGGTAACAAGTGGTAACCGTTTTGAGACTTATGTGCTGGTCGGTCCGCCTGGTACCGGGCAGATTATTGTGAACGGTGCTGCTGCCCATCTCATCGGTAAGGGTGAGCGCATTATTATTATGAGTTTCGCCTGGGATGATAAGCCTATCACCGCCAAACGTGTCATTTGCAACGAATTGAATGAAATTGTTGCCTGATTCCTTTACAAAATCCCTTAACTAAGATATAATCCCGCCATGCTTAACGCCGCTATTTACATTGTTTTCGCTCTGCTCCTGGTTGTGTGTGCCCTGCTGCTGCTGGTGGTGCTCATGCAGCGCCCGAAGCAGGAAGGCCTTGGTGCAGCCTTTGGTGCTCAGATGACTGACCAGGCTTTCGGCGCCCAGACAACGAATGTGCTCAAGAAAGGTACTGTGCTGTTCGGTACGCTGTTCATGAGCCTTTGCTTTGTGCTGGCCGTGCTCATGAATGCCCGCTTTCACCGCGAGAAGTCTGACCTGAACGTGAAGCAGGTGGAGGCTCCTGTGGCTGCACCTGCCGAGGTGCCGGCTGCTGAGGCTCCTGCTGTCCCGGTTGAGAACCTGGAGAATCTGGCTCCTGTGCCTGCTGCTGAGGGTGAAGGCCCTGTGGCTGCTCCCACGCCGGCGCTGGATGCTGCTCCGGCTGAACAGCCTGCTGCTTAATTCCGGAACTGACCAAGGGCCATGCAGTTCGGTAGCACTACAGAGTTGAATGCCGAGGCTGCAAACGCCGCGGTGCAGGGTACCTTGCTGGCGCAGGTGACTCAGAAGACCACCCGCACCACAAAAACTGGTAAACCCTTTCTCGAAATCGTGCTGGCAGATGCTGCCGGCACGGTTTCGTTTAAAATCTGGGAGACTGCTCCCTGGTACACAGATTTTGACCTGCTGGAGGTGCCTGCCCCTGTGGCGGTGACCGGGCAGTGGCAGCTCAGTCAGTATGGTATGGAGCTGGGAGACGCTTACCTGCGCCCGCTTTCGCCTGAGGAAGAGGAGCAGGTGTTGATGGGTAGCCCGGAGCTGGTGGCTCGCCAGCAGGCGGATTGGGATGCAATCTGCGCCTATGTTGCCGGGATGCGCGACCCACGCCTGGCGGGGATTTGCAATCTCTTCCTTCAGCAGCAGGAGAAGCGCTTTCGTCGCGCTGCTGCTGCGCGTAATTTTCATCACGCCCGCCGGGGTGGGCTTGTGGAGCACGCTGCCAGCGTGATGCGTGTGGCAGATGCGCTTTGTAGTGTGTATCCTGAGCGCCTGAATCGCGATTTGGTGCTGGCTGGGGCGTTGCTGCATGATTGTGGTAAGATAGTGGAGAATGATTACGAGGAGCATAGCCTTGAAATGCCTTATTCTGAGCCTGGTGAGCTGCTGGGGCATATCCCTGTGGGGCTTGAGATTATCAATAGACTCTGGCGGGAGATGATGACCCCGGAGCGTAAGGCTGAGTGGAAGATGCTGCAGCCCGCATCGGAACAGGTTCGCCAGCATCTGCTGCACCTGGTAGCATCGCATCATGGTCTGCTGGAGTATGGCTCTCCGGTTTTGCCGAAGGTGCCCGAGGCGCTGATTCTGCACCATGCGGACAATGTGGATGCCAAGATGGAAATGTTCCGGGCTGCTTACGAGGGGGCTGCTATGCTGGGTGAACGTGTGGTGCAGCGTAAGTCTCCGATGCAGACGAATGTGGTGCTGCCTCTTCCGGTTGTGCAGTTATGATGGATGCGTGTTGCAGCCTCTTGTTGCTGAGCGTGCTGCTGATAGTGTCTCAGCTTAGTCCGGGGCCGGATGTGTTTTTTGTGTTCCGTACAGCGCTGGCGCAGGGATTCCGTGCTGGGTGCGCTGTGGGTGGGGGGATTGTGTGTGGTTTTTTTCTGCAGGCAGTGCTTGTGGTTCTGTTAGGCGGTTGGCTGATGCTTCAGCCATGGAGCCCGTATGTGCTGTATGCCGCAGCTGTCTGGTTGTTGTACCTGGCGTGGCGAATTTTTCCTCGCCATAATGTTCAGGTGGAGCAGGGGGTGCTGGAAACAAGTGTGCGTGAGCGCCTTCGTGCGCTGTTTGCTCAGGGCTTTCTCTGTAATATCCTTAATCCGAAGTGTACTCTTTTTATCTGTGGCTTGTCTGTCGGCCCTCTGGAGCAGTTCGGGGAGCAATTTGACTGGTATGCACCGGCGCTGGTGCTGGTGGCCAGCGGGGCCTGCCTGGTGGGCTGGGTGCTCTGGAGTGCGTTGTTGCAGTGGAGCCCGGTGCGTTACTTTTACCTGAGGCATACCACGGCGATAGATGCCGTATTTGCGATTCTGCTAGCTGTTTTCGCAGTGAAGCTGTTGTTGCCGTGCTAGAATTTGAGGTTCCGGGCTGATTGGGGCTTGCTTTTTGGGGGCTGATGCGGTAGAGTAGTGCCGCAAAGACGTTATTGCGCATATGAACGATATTATCACGACAGCATGCAAGTTCGTCACGTCCTCTATCGGTCGCAAGATTCTTGTGGCCCTTACTGGTGCGTGTCTCCTCCTGTTCCTCGTGGGGCATCTGGCCGGTAACATGACCATTTACGGTGGTGATCCTGCCAATGGCGAGCCCTCCTGGATTAATGCCTACGCCGTAGGTCTGCACTCCATGCCCGCCTGGCTGCTCATGGCGATCCGCCTTGGTCTGGCTGTGGTGCTTCTCATCCACGTGGTGCTTACTCTGGCTCTGAAGATTGAGAACGTGAATGCCCGCACCCAGTACCAGAAGGAAGGTACCCTCAAGGCTACCCTTGCTTCCCGTACCATGGTGCTGACCGGTATCATGATTTTCTGCTTCCTGCTGTTCCACCTGTGGCAGCTCACGGTGAACGGTGATCCGTCTGATTGCTACGGCCACATCGTGGCTGCATTCTCCAACGTGTGGTGCTCCGTGTTCTACATCGTGGCTATCTGCTGCCTCTTCATGCACGTGCGCCATGGTCTGCAGTCTGTGTTTCAGACCCTGGGCCTTTCCACCCGTAAGGTGCGCCCGCTCTACAACATCATCTCCGTGCTTTTCGGCCTGGTGGTTTGCGGCGCTTTCATCTCCATCCCGGTGGCCGTTCTCTGCGGCATCCTTAAGTAATCCCTTTCCCATTCATAGACACTTATGAAAGATATTAAGTTTCCTGTAAGCGACTACATGCCGGATTCCTGCATTCCGGATGGCCCCATTGCTGAGAAGTGGACCAAGTACAAGCGCGAAGCCAAGCTCATCAACCCCAACAACCGCCGTAAGTACAC
>JAZOTV010000203.1:0-3485 GCA_045657815.1 Akkermansia sp. | reverse complement strand
TGGTGCCCGCAGTGGTTGCTCTGCTGGCAGCGGTGGAGCTGCTGCAGCTGCACTGGTACAATACGCACCCGCCCATTCTGTGCTCTGAGGAAGGACCGATTATGGTGCATTATGAAATAGAGGAACAGCTTCCCGTCTGGGCATGTCTGCTGATAGCCGGCATTGCCCTTGTCTACACCATTGCCGCAATCCGCTGGATTTTCAAGCGTAAGAAAACGTCTTCACAGGGCAGCAGATAAGGGAGTAAGCTCCATGAGGGTATGCCCCTTATGAGTGGCTACCAGTTTACCCTCCACTACCTGCCACTCCACGCGGAAAGTAAAGCTGCCAGCGTTTTCCTTCCAGACATGCAGCGTGCCGGGGGCATCGTCATCCGGGTCCAGTTGGTACAGAGCATAATCAGACAGCCGCCGGCCGGAGCACACACAGGCAAAGGAATCCGGCGTAAGCCAGTAAATATGCTGCATCCACCCCCCGGGCTGTGCGGGGAATTCGCCCACCGGATTGCGGTGATAGAGGAACAGGCGAGAGCCATCCTTCCGGCGAAGTGCCAGCACCTCGCCCTGAATATCGGCGCGGCGCAGCAGCTCTACCACCTCACCATCCGCATTAGCAGCAGATTGCGCTATCGGTTCTGCCATCGCCGTATCAGGCAGCACCTTACCATATTGCTCCGCAGCTTCACCCAGGGCCATGCAGCAGAACACAAACGAGAACAGAAGGAAGAGAGAAACACGCTTCATATATGAATGGTACAGCAGGCGGCATAGCCATCTTTCAGGATTCCTCACCGAAACACATAAAACGGACAAAAAGGCATCATAACATCTGTTAGGTATTGACTTTTTTTTATTTACGTATATCCTTGAAAGCAGACAACCCGCCCATGAAACCCATTTTCACACTCGCACTTGCCGCCATGATGATAAGCCCGGGCTGGGCTACCTGCTTCATGGGAGAGTATATTTCCAATTCCAGCCAGGAGGAGGATGCCCTGAGCGAGGCCATGCAGCTGATTCTTCAGAAGCATTTTGAACAATTTCTCACCCTCCTCACCGGCGGACCAGGCCGCTGACAATTATCCCACCAGACCATGAAATTTCCCATATCTATCCTTCTTTCAACCTTCCTGCTCACCTCTGCCCTGGCAGGCGACTACCCCCGCTACGAAAACGCAGCCAGTCAGACACTGGCGGCAGAAGCTGCGCTCATCGAAAAGGGCGACACACCGGAAGCGGCGAAGCGCTATGCTATAGGTGATAATCCCGAAAACCAGCAATACTGGACAGGCAAAAAGCCCCTGCCCGCTGCGCGCGTGGCAGATCTGCTGCAACTGAGTCTCATCGCGGGCTGTACTACAAAGGATGAATGGATAACAAGCGAGGACGGCAGCATCATCGCGTTCATTGCAGAGCCCGGCTGCGGTGCATCGAACAGGGTTTTCACGGTATTCCGGCTCAACGGCAGAAAGGAATACGAACGCGTGGGCGAATACAATTTTGTAACCCGGTATCTGCGTTTCATCCCCGGGAAAACACAACTTACGGAGCAAGGATTAACCGTCCACTACCGCAGCATTTCCGGGCAGCTGAACATCAGCAAATGTTTCCGCTTCGACAAACCGGAGAAGACCTGCAGGATGTTCTCAGAAATTGATTCAAAAGAGGATTTAGGCGAATGAAAACAACTATCATGATGATGCTCGGGCTGGCGCTGACACCGCTGACCGCCCACGGAAACAATACCGCCACCCTGCTGCAGTGGCAGAAGGCCGATGCCCCTGTGGTGCTGGTAGAAGAAGTGATTGACCCGGATTTCAGCATTGCCCAGAAGCTGGCCGTGCGCGTGCTGGCAGAGTCATACAGCATCATTCAGCCCGGCACCCTGATTCTGCTGGATGCGGAGGGCATCTCCCCGACCGCACAAGGCCCAGCCCGCCGCTGGCTGGTGAATCTGAAGGAGGTTCAGAATCTGCGCCCGCTGCATGCCCGGAACGAGGTGCTTCACGCAAAGGCACCCGCCACGGCTATGGCCACCACAGACGGGCTGAAAGGATTTACCTGGCCGCAGGAAGCCAGCTGGTCAGACATCACGCACTATGCAAAGCAGCATGTTTCAGAGGAAGAAGTGCGGAGGCTCCCCATCATCTGCCGGGAGACATGGAAGCCCCACAGCCGCCGCTATGAAGCAGACGGCAAGTGGTATGAGGATTTTGCGCTGGAATGCAGCATGGCCCTGCCCGCCGCCTGGTGCAAGGGCTACCTGCCCGGCGAACGCATCCTGCTGCACTGGCCGGTGGCCGAAGTGAGCGGCCCCGACATCACCCCGGAGGAAAAGAAGGAGCACGAGGCTCGCGTGCGTGGCAGTTTCGGCATGTTCCTGCTCACCGACCAGTTCCAGCGGGAAGGCAACACCCTGCACCTGAACCGGGAGCATTGCCGCATCATCCCCGGCAACAACGGCAACACCGACAAGATAGCAGCCCAGCTCTCCCCGGAGAACGCCCCCGTTGTCCCGCTGCAGTGGTCCGAATACAGCCCTTACATGCCAAATGCCGCCGCCGCCCGGACAGTTACCGACCTGAAGCGGGCCTGCCATTTTGTATACAAGGGAGCGGAGCGGTGGGATTCCGTGCTGCGCTGCCGATACCTCAGCACCCAGCTCATCGATTTTGATGATAAACGATTTGCCCGGCTCTACAAACGCGAATACAATGTACTGGAGGTGCAGGAATGCCTGAAGGGCCAATGGAAGCCCGGCACTCGCCTGTCCTTCTGGCGACAGGTGGAGGGCGACAAACGCCCGGCCGGCATCTACCCGGCAGAGGGCGAAATCTTCCTGGGCTTCGCGAAGGCGGATACCATCTGGTCACCCGCCGAGAATATCACGCATCTGGGGCAGGATGACTTCCAATTCATGCGCAAGAAGGTCACACCGCTCCAGAGCGAAGCCATGCAGAAGGTGATGAGCGACTATCCCGAGTTGTTCGGCAAGGCTAAGCCGCAGGAAAAGCCCCGGCAAATCGACACCGGGGAAGCCCGCCGGATTGCCACGGATGCCCTGCAGCAGCAAGGACTACTGCCCCAGACCGCCTATAATGTGAACGGTCTGGGCGATTATCTCCTCGTCTTCCCCGCCGACAGGAAGGGTGCCCACGTGCTTCTGCACAACGATGGCCGTATTGCCCGAATCTTCACCCCGGAACATGAATGATGAAACGACTTCTTTTTCTCATGGCTGCCACTGCAGCATACGCAGCCGCGAATGAGGTAAGCAACCACTGCAAGCAGGTAATGCGACATCCGGCCGCCGCAGTGCAGAAGCAAGTGGAACGCTATCGCCAGGGATTCTGCCCTTTTGCCGATGTGCTCAAAACGGAGGAAAGCTATCTTCTCAGAAGCATGCAGGGCGCCAGCAACGGTGACTTCATCCGATTCGGGCGCCAGCTCATCAGTAATTACAAAGCCCAGATTCACCTGGCAGAA
>JAZOTV010000202.1:0-13288 GCA_045657815.1 Akkermansia sp. | reverse complement strand
AGAACGAGTCGTTGGCAATGCTGACGCAGTCGAAATAGTTGGTCAGATTCACCACGCCACCGATGAGGCAGCTGCGCTTGTTGTTGAAGTAGTGCATGACGGCCAGCTCCGGGAGTACGGCATCGGCCGGGCCGTAGATGTCGTAATGCGGGTAGGAAACGCTGCCGAAGCCATCGGCAAACAAGGTGCTCTTCTTGGCGGAACGGCCATCCAGTGCCCAGGAGCCGGAGAGCTCGGCGCGCAGCCAGGTGCCGCCGCTTACACTGTCCGCAATGATGCGCTGGTTGAGCGCGGCATGAAGGAGGAAGTAGTTATTGTGGCGATTGGTACCGGAAAGGGCGTTATCGGGCTGCCAGTAGCCATAGGCGGCATCGGCATACCACTGGGTGCCGTATTTCTCATTGGCGCTGATTTTATAAGCAGGATCGCCTTCCTCGGGGGTGAACATATTGATTCCCTGGAGAAGTTCTCCTGCCGTGGGCTCTGAGGTTTCGCCTGCGATCACGGGCAGGGCGGTGAGCCCGGCCAGTGCCATTGCGATGATGTTCATTTTTTTCATGTTTATATTTCTGTTGAGCAAGAATACTCTGGGGTGTGACAGGGTGTTGGAAAATCAGTCTTTACGGGGCGTTTTGTGCCGGTGGCAGTTGCCGCTGCATGTGCCGCAACCGCCGGAGCAGCCGCTGCCGCAGCTTTTTTTCCGCAGGCAGGTGTGTAGTGCCAGACCAGCCAGCATGAGCAACACGAGGATGATGATGAAATCTGCCATGGTATGGGGTTATTTGCTGGTTTTGTGCGGATTCGGGCGCACGGCCTGAATGACGATGAGCAGACTCAGAATACCGGCCAGAATCTGGGCGCTGCCCAGTGTGCCACTGGTGAAGTAGAGCCCGAGCTGGTAGGTGATGAAGGAGATGAGATAGGCCCAGAGTGTCATGTAACCGATGGCGAACCAGGTCCAGCGGGCGCTGTTCATTTCGCGGCGGATGGCACCACAGGCTGCAAAGCAGGGGGCGCACAGGATGTTGAAGAGCATGAAGGAGAGCGCGCTCAGCGTGGTGAAGGCACCGGAGGCCCGCACATCGCCTGCCACTCCGGTGGTTTCGTCATCTTCCTCCACCTCCGGGAAGAGGAAGGCCACGCAGGCATTGATGTGATCCAGCACGGTTTTATCGCCGGTTTCTGCAGCCTCCTGCCCGGGAGCGTCCTCGGCGGGGGCTTCAGCCGGAGCCGCCTGGCGGGTATCGGCATCGCTCTGCCAGATGGCCAGCGTCAGGGCGCTCAGTGCATTGGCTTTGAGCCAGTCGCCGCTGCGGGGAAGCTCGTCTTCCGTTTCCCCGGCTGTGTTCTCGGCAGAATCATGGGCGGCGTAGAGCACACCAAAGGTGCCGACCACGTTTTCCTTGGCGATGAGGCCGGTGACCGTGGCCACAGCTGGCTTCCAGTCACCCCAGCCCAGCGGGGTGAAGAGCGGGGCAAAGAGATTACCGGTCTCCGCCAGCATGCTGTGCTCCACAGCAGCCTTGTTTTCAGCGGTATTCAGGTATTCGAACTTCCAGGTGTAGTTGGAAAGTGTCCAGATGAGGGCAGAGGCCAGGAAGATGACGGTACCGGCTTTCTGCGCAAAGGATTTGCAGCGCTCCATGGCTCGCAGGTTGATATTGGCACCCTGCGGCATGTGGTAGGCGGGCATTTCCATCACAAAGGGATTGTAGCCGCCGGCAAACATATGCATTTTGCGCAGCATCATGCCGCCCAGAATGACGGAGCCGAAGCCCGTGAAGTAGGCAATGGTGGCCACGGTGGCGGTCTGGCCGATCATGGCGCCTATGAGCGCGAGAATGGGAAGCTTGGCACCGCAGGGTACAAAGGTGGTGAGCATGATGGTCATGCGGCGGTCTTTCTCGTTCTCGATGGTGCGGGTGGCCATGACGCCGGGCACGCCGCAGCCCATGCTCACCATGAGCGGAATGACGGATTTGCCGCTCAGGCCGATGGCGCGGAACAGGCGGTCCAGCATGAAGGCCACGCGGGCCATGTAGCCGCAGTCTTCCAGAATGGACATGAGCAGGAAGAGTACCGCCATCTGCGGCAGGAAGCCGAGCACAGCGCCCACACCCGCCACGATACCATCGGCTATGATGGCCTGCAGCTGCGGGCTGCATTCCAGTGTGCAGCGCCCCAGCATGCCCACGCCGAAGGAGAGCAAGCTGAGCAGCACGAACCAGGTGGAGAATTCGCAGCGGCCGGCGCGGCCATTCAGCTTCATCGGTTTATAGCTGAAGCGGTGAGTGCGGCTGCCGTAGCCGTTGGCTCCCTGGGTGCCGGGCTTGAACAGCGCCATGAGCAGCAGTGCTGCATTGGCCAGCCCCAGCACCCAGAGCAGCACCTGGTGCAGCACGCCCGGCAGGTGCGGGCATACATATTCCAGCGCAAAGGGGGCCACCATGATGTACAGCCAGGCACCGTTCATGTTCAGGTCATGCAGGCGGCGCAGCATGGAGGGGAAAATCAGTATCATGGCCAGGATGGCACTGAACTGGGTCAGCGCTTCCACCCCGGCTGCCTCGCTGCCGATGAAGCCGGCCAGCCAGCCACCCACCACGGGCCCGAAGAGCACATCATTGGCCCAGCTGGTGCCCCAGTCGCCCACGGTGTTGATGGAGATATAGTAGATGGCATACATGATGCCCACAAAGATGAGCGGACCGGCAAAGCGATTAGTGAGCACGGCATCCACGCGCTGGGAGAAGTTGTCCTTGTGCCCTTTCTGCACCAGCACCTGCGGAATGAAGGCGCAGATGGCATCATATCGACTGCCGGCAATGATGGAGGCCACATCGTCATCCATGGCGGCTTCCAGCTCCATGCGCCAGTCTTCCAGGGCATGCGCTTTCACCTTGCTCACTCCCTTCTGCAGCAGTTCCTCACCCTCCAGCATCTTGATGGCCTCGAACCGGTTGGCTCCGTATTCCTCCATGACCTGCGCCACGGCTCTTTCCACCGGCTCAGCGTATTTCAGAGGCCTGGGGGCAGGGGGCGGCTCGGCCAGCATCAGGCGGATGAGCTCGGCAATGCCGGTCTGCTTCAGGGCACTCACTGCCACCACCGGGCAGCCCAGCTGGCGGCTCAGCGCGGCGGTGTCGATGCAGATACCGCGCTGCTCCAGCAAATCGCACATGTTGAGCGCCACCACCATGGGCAGCCCGGTTTCCATGAGCTGGGAACTCAGGTACAGGTTTCGCTCCAGGTTGGTGGCATCCACCACGTTGATAATCATATCCGGCTTTTCCTCCAGCAGATACCGGCGTGTCACGATTTCCTCCGGCGAATAGGGCGAAAGGGAATAAATGCCAGGCAGATCCTGCAGCTCGATTTCCTCATGCTCGGTCAGCTGGCCCCCCTTGCGGTCCACGGTCACGCCGGGCCAGTTGCCTACATACTGGTTAGCTCCGGTCAGTTCGTTGAACAGGGTGGTCTTGCCGCTGTTCGGGTTGCCTGCCAGTGCAATATACTTCTTCATGTGTGTGTTCCTTTAAATGCTTTCTACTTCTACGCACGCGGCTTCTGCTTTTCGCAGCGATAACTCAAAACCACGCACCGTCATCTCTATCGGGTCGCCGAAAGGGGCCATTTTCAGCACCTTTACCTCGGCATTCTTGGTCAGACCCATATCCAGAATGCGCTGCCGCAGCGCTCCTTCTCCATGTACGCGCACTACTCGCACTGTGCGGCCTATCCTGATCTGATTTAATCGTAGGGTTTCTCTATCCATGCTTGTGTTAGGCAAAACTAATTTAGAAGACGGGCGAAGTTTAGTCTAAACTAACTCTTTTGTCAACCTCTTTTTCTGACTTTTTTCCCCGTACAGACCATTCAGGCCCCGCAAGATCGGGAATTGTGCAGATGGAGAACCTTGTATGATGGCATCTAGCGTCTGCACTAAAGCTTCGCCGGCCCCTTCGGGAATGTGTTATGTTTCGCAGGCTTGCACCCGCCTGTATTACCACAGATTATTTTTCGACAAAAGGCTGCTGTCTATGCAGAATTCCTGAAAGAACTCTGATTACTATTCACGAACCTGCCGTTTTATTGATTATGAGCCGGAAGACGCTAAGCGTTATCTGCTCCGGGGGGTATGCGACCATGGTATTTGGGTAACTTTGCGCACTTGTTACTTATGTGAATGCGCGTATCGCATTTCCTATGCGATGCGCAAGCAAAAAATCGGAAAATACCTTAATTTTGGGCAATTAGAGAGAAAAATCTGAAAAATTGATGAAAAATAGTCTTCAAGGCAAGAAGTCCTGACGATTTTCACTCCGGCGAGAAAAGAAAGGAACATCCGGAATCCATACCAATCGACAAAAATGCATAAATATCTAACAATGCAGAGAGTGCAATGATAAATCAGTGGATATTCATGTCCTCCGCTATCATACTGACGTCCCCGGAGAAACGCAAATACATGTTGTCTCTGACCACCGTATGCGCATCGCATAGGAAATGCGATATACTCACGCGTGTGAGCGTATAAATGCTCATGCCGTGCCCGCATGCCTGGGGCCCGGCACAACCTGATAACGCCAGTGCGTCCATCCCTCTCCATCTTCCTCGCCATTACATGAAACTGCATCTTCCGAAGCAACTGTTCACCGCTCTGATTACCGCTATCACTCTTGCCACCCCTGCCTGGGCTGGGTGGGGCGTGAAGGATAGTGGGGTATACTACTATCTGGAAGATGGCCATGACATCCTGGTGCAGAAGGAATCTAATGTTACTGCGGGAACTGTGCTCGGCATTGCACCCGGTGGAGTAAATCATGTTGGGACCATTGAGCAGTTCATCATAGACACAGGAGATACGTTAAAGGTTGTACATAATCCGTGGCCTAATCCATCACGAGATTTCCAAAGCCTGACCTTGAATGGTATCACTATTCTCCCTCCTGACGAATCGTCCGAATATGGTCAGGCCTCTTTCCAGGTAGATGCCAACAATACGGTAATTGTTGGCACTGTCAACGGTACCCTGACTAGCATAGTGAATGCAGGTACTTTGACACTGGGCATGGGGAAATTGCAGTTAGGGGGTAATGTGACTAATACTGGCACATTGCATATCGCGGGTATAATGACCGGCGTGGGGGAGAATGTTCAAATTATCGGTGGCAATGTGAATATCGTGGTTGATTCCTCCACTATCATGAACTTTGAGAGAGCCGGAAGCCACTATCAGTTTTATGATGCTAGCGGCAACGCCACTGCATCCAGGTACGGCTTCCTTCAAGGGACTCTGACCCTGCATGTTCTGGATAATGTTTCTACCAATGCTGTCAATCTTACCGTGAATGGGGAGAGTGGAAGCCTTAACGAAGACGGCACATTGGTGTATGATTTCGGTACCGATAATAAGACTTTTTATGTTGCAGAAGCCTGGACTTATAACACCAATGATTTCGCCGGTGCAACAGATATCCTTGTGTCGAGCACAGGCACATTAACCTTTAAGGATAAAGGAACGCCCGGAGTGGCCGTCTCGAATCATGGCACAGTGGTGGCGGAATGGGGAAAGACGGATATAGCCCTGTGGCAATTAGTCGGAAAGGGTGGGTTTTATAAAAATATTCACAATGCTTATAACGGTGCCTTTGTAATCAATAATAGCGGCGTTATGTCGGCAGAGGGCGACGGTGTTAGTACGGTCAACATAGCCATGGGTGGGCGCGTTATTCTCAACGGCGCCGGAACAGACTCCAAGGGTTCATTGGGGACCGCAGAAAAAGCCTTTCATCACCACATTAATCTTGAAAATGGCACGACCCTGGTTCTTCAGAATATAGATGCTTATTTAAAAAATTATAATAGTGATAATCGTCTGCATCTGAATGGTTGGGAAATTGGAGCTGGGGCAACTCTGTACCTGACCGAAACAGATACTATTAACTATAATGCGCACAATCTGAAGATTTCGGAAGGCGGTGTTCTGGATGTTCAAGAGCGCCAGTCTATCAACGCGTCTTCGTATATTGAATTGGCAGGTGGTACGATTAGGGGAGCCGGTGGGGTATCTGGCAATTACACGTATGGTCTCGATTTTTATAGCGGTGGTGAGTTAACTGTTGCGGCAACAAGCTCCATTGAGACGAATGTCGGCGGTCATAACGGTGGTACGGTTAATTTTATTGTGAGCCAGGGAGCCACGCTGAATATGAGTGGCAACCTTGTAGGCCTTGGGGAATTTAAGAAGAGCGGTAAGGGTAACATGGTCTACACCGGTGGAGCTTTCACTCAGACCCTTACCATCGGCGACGGCGAATTTGAGTATAACCTGAGTACGGGTGAACGCACTCACTCCGGAAAGATTTCCGGTATCGGTAAATTTGCAAAATCCGGCAAGGGGACGCTTACATTGAGCGGCGCAAATGACTATTCCGGCGGCACGATTGTGGAATCCGGTAAGCTGGTTGCTGCTTCAGCCGGGGCTCTGGGGAGTGGAAACGTAACTGTGAACCAGGACGCCACGCTGGAGCTGCAGGCTGAGCCCAGTAATCCGAATGACCTCTTCGGCAAGATAAAAGGCTATGGTTCACTGGTGATAAACCAAGATGTTACCTTGGGCAATGGCATTGTCTCTGAATTCCTGGGAGATCTTATTATAACAGGGAAACATACTTTGACACTCGGTGCTAGCCAGGATTACGGTATAGACTTATCCTCGTTCAAAAAGGTGATCCTGAATAATGGGGGCCAGATTTCATATCAGGCAAATGGTGCCAGCACGTTCAAAAATGTAACAGTGGATGAGGGATCCACCGGTACATTCTATTCCATTGATACCGATGCTGATACTATTCAATTTGCCGGTGAAACATCAGTGAGCAAGGATGCAACATTGGAGATTGGGGCTAACTGGAATACCGCTCTGAACATTGAGAATCTTACGGGTGCAGGTACCTTGAAGGTCAATAGTGCAGACTCGCCCTCTTATGCTGATATTGGCGTCGAAATGATGAATTTGACCATCGGCTCATTGTCTGGTTTTACGGGGGATTTGTCTATTGATCGTGATACTGTTGGTGGTATGACGGTGGTAATCAACACTGGTGATGAAGCTGTAAAGTTCAATAAACTGGAGGTGTTGATGTCCGTGACCGATAAACAGGATCGTACCAGTTATGTATTCAATGTTGGTACAGATACAGAGGTGGCGGAGGTGAATGCTGCTCCTCTTTCTATCAATATTGCAGAGGGTAAGACTCTGACGCTGGGTGGCGGCACGGCAGAGACACCGGTTAAGCATAACATCGGTGGCATGAGCGCAAAAAATGGGGCAGGTGTATCCCTGGGTGATTATGCTACCTTGACCTTAGCAAGTTTGACGGTAGAGAATGGACAGTTCTCCTTTACTGGCGCTGGGAATGTGATGGTGTCAAACGTGGATATGAAGGCTGCAACCAGTTTGGTTCTGGGCAATGGAACGCAGGCTGGTGAGTTTTCTCTGAATAACCTTACTGCTGCTGGCAATCTCATCACTATCGGTGAAAAAGCCATGCTGAAAGCTCTGACGCTGACTGCTGGTTCCACCGTGAATCTGGCAGGAACTGGTGTGTATGTGCTCGGGGATGCTGCAACAGCGCTCCCCGCTGGTGTTACGCTGGCTGACGGATGGAAAGGAGCCGTGCGTCTTTCTGGAGAATACACTGAGCTTAATCTGGATGGAGGAAATCTTTATAACGCGGAGTCCTGGGTTGAACTGGCTGGCGTGAGCGGATACTTGTCTTTAGGTAACGCCGTGAGTATTAATGCCAATATCCGCCTGACAGATGTTGGCGATAAGGCTGCAATAAACCATAACAACGGTAACAAAGGCGATATCCGCACCTTTAACGGTAAAATAGAAGGTACTGGCACCTGGGAACGAACTCGGTATAATGGAACGGTGCAGAGTTATGTGTTCGCCGGGGATGTTTCCGGCTGGAAAGGGGCTTTTATAAATTGCACGCCAGCATCAGGAAACAGTGTGGACATTGTTACTAATCTGACATTCCAGGGTGCATCAGATATCAATGTGAATATCAGTAATCCTGGAGATGGTGAATCTGCAGGTGCATTGAATGTGACTATTAATGATGCCAATCGAAAAGACGAGACGGCATTGGCTGTTAATGGTAGCATCCAGGCAAGTAAACTGACGGTGGATACCAAGAGCGGCGTTGATTTCACCAACAATGTGACAGTGGATACTCTTGTGGTGAATCAGGGCAAGCTCGCGATGATAGGCGGTGCTGATAACACCCTGCAGGCGGGTGAGGTGGCCATCAGCCGGGCGGGTGCCGCACTGAGTAATGTGACGGTGAGTGGCAGCAGCATACAGGCCACCAGCACCAGCAACGGTGCTGTGGGCAGCATTGCCAATGCCCTGGTGGAGCTGGGGCTTCCGGAAATGGCGGCAGGGACACGCTTCACGATTGAAGACATGACGCTGACGAATGTGGAGCTTAAGGCCAGAACGCCGGAGACGCGAGTGTACTTGAACAATGTGAGCGGTTCTGCCATTCTGACCACGGGTACTTTTGTGCTGGATGCCAAGGTGCAGAGCGCGACCAGCATCGTGGGCGAGGGAGGTACGGCATCTGTGCTGGCCTATGGCGCAGAGGGTGCGCCGAGCCTGACGCTGAATGCCGGGTCAATGGTGCTGCTGACAGCAGATCCCACTCAGGATGTGAATGGTGCATTCGGCACCTACACGCTGACCTTCACGCTGAATGTGAATCTGGGCGAAAGTTTGACAGAGGGTCCTGTCAACTGGAGCTCACTGGTAGGCTTTGATGGCTGGTTGGGTTCCATGCTGGCAACGCAGATGCCGGACACGCTGAATGTGGGCGAGCTGCCCGCAGAGCTCAGCCAGGATGCTGGCCCCTCTGTGAGCTATAACTACACTGCTGGTGAAGGTAGCAATGTAGGCAGCCTGGTGATTACCATCAATGGCCTGAATGTTCCGGAGCCTGCCACCAGCACGCTGAGCCTGATGGCTCTGATGGCGCTGGCTGCTCGCCGCCGCAGAAAGAAATAATTGCCATTACGGATTACGAAACACTTTTTTATTTGGTTGACCGAATGTGAAAAAGCGTCGCAGTTCCATGCCGGAGCTGCGACGTCTTTAAAATCATGACTAATCACTAGTCATTATTCACTAATCATTAATCACAGATCATCCACCAGCGAGGTGCTCTTGGCGTAGGCGGTGCTGCGGGCCTCGAAGAAGTCGGTCTTGATGAGGTTGGCATTGCTGTACTGGTTGACCCAGGTGCAGGAGGCCGGCTCGGTTTCGTGGCCGGGGTAGATGGGGGCGAAGCCGAGGTCCTGGCAGCGGCGGTTGGCCAGGTAGCGGATGTAGTCGCGTATCATATCTGTGGTGAGGCCGGGGATATCCTCGCCGATGACATAGCAGCCCCAGGCGATTTCCTGCTCTGCGCCTTCGCGAATCATGCCGCGGTACTCCTCCACCTTCTCTTCGGTGAAGAGCTGGGGTTCCTCGCGCTGGAGCTCACGGATGATATTGCGGAAGAGCCAGAGGTGGGTGCTTTCATCGCGGTTGATGTAGCGGATTTCCTGAGCGCTGCCGGGCATCTTGTTGTTGCGGCCCAGGTTGTAGAAGAACATGAAGCCGCTGTAGAAATATACCCCTTCCAGGATGAAATTGGCCACCAGTGTGCGGGCGAAATTCTCCGGCGTGCGGTTCTGCTGGAATTCGTTGTACAGATTGCCGATGAAGGTGTTGCGGCGCAGCAGGTGTTCATCATTCCGCCACTGGTAGAGTACCTCGGTGCGCTGCTGCGGCTCGCAGATGGTATCGAGCATGTAGCTGTAGCTCTGGCTGTGCACGGCCTCCTGAAAGGCCTGGATGCAGAGGCAGAGGTTCACCTCATTGGCGGTGATGTATTCTCCCACGGAGGGGAGATTGGCGGTCTGGATGCTGTCCAGAAACACGAGGAAGGACAGAATCTTGTCGAAAGCGCGGCGCTCCGCCGGGCTCAGGCGGGTATAGTCGCGCACATCGGCCGAGAGGTTGATTTCCTCTGGAATCCAGAAATTGTTCATGGCCTGGCGGTACCACTGGCTCACCCAGGCGTATTTCATGTTATTGAAATCGTTGAGGTTGGTGGTATTGCCATTGATGATGCGGCGGGCGAGGATATCGGAATCGCCCTGCGGATTAAACAGCGGTCTGCGGGTCAGCTTGCACATAATTCACATTCTTCTACTTCTAAACTCTTGGAACGGATATAATAGATGGTTTTTACGCCGCATTCCCAGGCGAGGATATACAGGTTGAGAATCTGGCGCAGGGTGTATTCATGGGTAATGTAGAGGTTCATGCTCTGGGCCTGGTCGATGTGGCGCTGGCGCACGCCTGCGGCGCGCACAGACCAGCGCTGGTCGATGTGGTGGGCGTTTTTGTAGAGCCAGAGGGTGCGGAGCGTCAGCTCCGGGGCCACGCGGGGCATGAGCCCGCTCTTCTTTTCCTCCAGGAAAAAGAGTTTCATGACCGGGTCGATACCGGCGGTGGTGCCGGCGATGATGCTGGTGCTGCTGGTGGGGGCCACGGCGAGCAGCCAGGCATTGCGCAGCCCGTGGGAGGCCACGCGCTGGCGCAGTTCCTGCCACTGCGGGCTGGTGTAGCCCCGGCGGTCGAAATAGGCACCGGTCTGCCACTCGCTGCCGGTGAAGTGGGAGTAGGCCCCTTTTTCCTGCGCGGTGGCGCAGCTGGCTTCGATGGCAGCGTAGTTAATCTGCTCGAACAGCTGGTCGGTAAAGTCCAGGTGCTCCTGGGTTTCCCAGTGCAGCCCCAGCCGGGCGAGCATGTGGTGGTACCCGCTGACGCCCAGGCCGATGGGCCGGAAGGCGCGGTTGGTGATTTCGGCATAGGGCAGGGGGTAGAAGTTCAGGTCAATCACGTTATCGAGCGCGCGCACGGCGCTGCGGGTGATTTCGGCCACTTCCTCCGGGTTCTGCACATCGATGCGGCCCAGCGAGAGGCTGGCCAGGTTGCAGACCACGAAATTGCCCGGCTTCGTGGTGCTGACCACCACGGTTTCGCCGTTCACGGTGGTGGTCACCTGGCTTACGGATTCGATGGCGCTCATGTTCTGTGCAATTTCGGTGCAGAGGTTGCTGCAGTAGATGATGCCGCAGTGCTTGTTCGGGTTGGCGCGGTTCACGAGGTCGCGGTTGAAGGCAAAGGGAGTGCCTGTTTCCACCGCGCTTTTCAGGATAAGGCGTACGATGTCCTTGATGGGCACCACACGCTTGCTGATGCGGGAATCTGCCACGCAGCTCAGGTAGCGCTCCTCCCATTCCTCGCCGTAGCTGTCCTCCAGAGCATAGCCTTTGATGCTCTGTATCTCGTGCGGGCACATCATGTACCAGTCGCCCTCTATGTTGTCGCGAGCCTGCTGCCAGAAATAGTCCGGGTAGCACACTGCGGGGAACACATCGTGCGCCTTCAGGCGGTCATCGCCATTGTTGGTGCGGATGGAGAGGAACTCGGGCAGATCCCGGTGCCAGGCATCCAGATACACCGCCACAGCGCCCTGCCGCACGCCCAGCTGGTCCACCGCCACGGCGGTGTCATTGGCCAGGCGAATCCAGCGGATGACCCCGCCCGCCGCCCCGGGAAATCCCCGGATGGCGCTGCCACTGGCGCGCACCTTGCCGAAATAGAGCCCCATGCCGCCGCCGTATTTGCTCACTTGTGCAAAGTTATCGATGCTGCGGTAGATGCCGTCCAGACTGTCCGGCACGGTATCGATGAAGCAGGAGGAAAGCTGGTGGAATGGTTTGCGGGCATTGGCCAGTGTGGGGGTGGCCATGGTGACTTTCAGCGTGCTGAGCATGTCGTAGAACTTCTGCACCCATTGCAAGCGATTGTCCTGCTCGTTCATGGCCAGGTGCAGGGCAATACCCAGAAACATTTCCTGCGGGCTTTCCAGCACTGCGCCTGCATGTGTGCGGATGAGGTAGCGCCCGTGCAGCAGTTCCAGCCCGGAGTAGTTGAACAATTTGTCTCGCTCCGGGCGCAGCATCCCGGCGCAGGTATCTATTTCGCTCCGGGTGTAATGCGTCAGAATGTAGGTGCCATAGACGCCCTCCTTTGTCAGGTGGGTGATTTTGTCGTGCAGACTGGTGATGCCTGCTTCAGCTTCGTGGCGCATCAGCTGGGTGTGGAAACGCAGCAGCCAGAAACGCGCAGCTATTATTTCCCAGTTCGGCGCATCGCGGGTGGTGAGTTCGGCTGCGGCCTTGATGAGACTCCCCAGTCCCGCTTCATCTGTCTGCCCGTTTTTACTGAAACTGCGGAAGCGCGCAGTGAGCTGGGGCAGGGCGTATTCTTCTTCCGGGAACTCCTGCTGTAATTCCTTGAGGGTAGCTTCCAGCGTAGTGCGGTCGGTGAAATACACCAGCAGCTGCTCACGCGCGGCACGGGCCCGGCTGCGTTCATTACGGTACAGAATGAAACTTTTCGCTGCTTCATAATGGCCTGCCACCATGAGCGCCGCTTCAACCTGATCCTGGATGCTTTCCACTGCAATGACCTCCTCACCCCGACTCAGAAGCGTTCCTTCTATGGCTGCTGCCAGTTGTCCCGTTTTGTCGAGGTGCTCCGCTGTGCTCACGCTCTCAAATGCGAGCCGTATCACCCGCTCTATCTTTTCACGGCGGTAAGCCTCCTCCGCTCCGTTTCTTTTCCTTATCTTCATGGCTCCACTATATCTTGTATGCGTGTCGCCAGTTTACCCGCTTATCTTGAAAAGTCAAGCAAAATGGTAGGAAAAAGTAGAATTATTTTTAGGTTGTTTTGCAAATGCTTGTTAATAAACGATATGGTTATCTTGCTGGGCGGCAAGACAAAGGCTTCGTCTATAGACATAAATATTACTGTGACAATTAAATAAGCGAGTGCACAGATTTTACCTCACTACAGAACAGGCGCCATTTCATGTATTAGAAAGATTGGCGGCAGCCCATGAAAGAGAAAAGCTATACGCTGCATTCAGCCCCGAATATAAGTTGTCGGGTCTGGGATGCCGGCTGCAGCAAAGGATTCTCTGCGTTCGCAGCAGGTGGCGCACTGACCGCAGTGGTGCTCGCCGCCGCAGTAGCAGGAGTAGGTGTGGGAGAAGTCTACGCCGAGCTCCGCGCCGAGTGCAGTGATTTCTGCCTTGGTGTTAGCAATGAAGGGGCGGAGGATCTGGAGATTGGCGTAGGTGCCGTGAGAAATGGC
>JAZOTV010000201.1:0-3083 GCA_045657815.1 Akkermansia sp. | reverse complement strand
ATTCCCACGAAAGCCCGGCCACAAACATCTCCAGCAGCAGCATTTCGTAGAGATACGCATCATCCCGCGAAGGTACGCCCCACTCCTCATCGTGATATTTCACATAGAGCGGATTCTTCAGATTCACCCATTGGCAGCGGGGAGCGCGCATCATTGTATATCCATTTCAGTGGGAGATTACTGTCCTTTTTATCATCAGCCCACCGGCGAGAAGGCCGGCGCCGATAACGCAGCCGAGACCGCCAATCAGGGTGAAAATCTGCCCCATGGTCGGGCCCTTATCCACCATCTGTGCATGCGCGGGGTCCTGGGGCATGTAGATAACCTCCACCTGATGGCCGACAGGAAAATCATAGGCTGAGCTGCCGGTGGAGGAGTCAAACTCATGAGCCACCCCGGCGGCATCCACGAACTGCAGGCGTGGGAAATAACAATAGCCGGAGCTGCATTTCGAGGAATCGTCCACGCGGATGCTGACATGGGTACCGGGGCGGTGGTGGTAATTTGAGGAAGCACTCTCCTCTTTCCGCACGCTCAGCACGGTTGCCATCGTGCGCACCCCCTCTTTCTCCAAGTGGGCATCGCTGCTTAGCATCAGAATCCCGATGACCAGAAACACCGCATCAAACAGCAGAAAGAGTATACCCAGCGTAATCATCACCGGCCGCTGCATGGATGTTGCCACAGGGTTGCCCCAGGAATCGGTTTCTGTGGGCAGCCCGGCCAGTGCGGGCGGCTGGGCTGCAGGCAGAGGCACCGCGGGTGGGGTGGCCGCCACCTGTGCCGCAATCAGCTGCTCCACCTGCACAACTTCCGGCACTTCGATAAAGCCCACCGGAGTCGTCCTGTGGCGCATCTTGGGAAAGATTTCCCAATGCTGCTCATAGGCAAAGATGATATCGCCATAGTCATCATCCCCGTGCTGCACCGCCTTCACCGGGTTCGGCTGCAGCGGATAGGCGACCACACGCGCACCAAAGATACCTTTCGGCTCCAGCACCAGCACGCGCTTATCGGTGAGCAGATACAGCGTGCGCTCCTTCTGCCGGCGATACCGGGCGGGCGAGCTGATGAGCCACGCTGCATATAAAATGAGAGGCGACACAATGGCAAGCACAAGCCACCATACCTGCTGCATCTGGTAAAGAGCATAAGCCAGTATACCGAGCAGCACCACCCCGGAAAACACTCTCCCGACCGCTTCCACAATATCCATCTGCGGGCGCGGGCGGGTCACCAGCACCACTCGTTCGTCATCCTGCAAGACCGACTGAACGCGTGCATTGTCCTTCGGGGTAAGATTCCAATCAAGTAAACTCATAAGGCAACCAGCATTACTGGGCCATTCTATACCGACTGCTCAAGTAGATTCAAGAAAAAAGACATTCTCCCCTGTTACGGGGCGTACCTGACGTACCATATAGTCAGAGAAATCCCGGGGAAACTGATTCCCCGGGATTCTTTGGAAATCACAATCTGTACGGGCGTATCAGTTGCCGCGCACGGTAGTGGTGTAGGTGGTGATGATACCAAGGATGCTGTCTACACTGACATCAACGGAAGAAACGGTGGTGATACCGCCGTTCTTCTTGGCCGTGTCAATAGAAGCATCACCCTCAGCCCAGAGGCCAAGATAACAGGTGGTGGTGGCCTTGCCTACCTTATCGCTGGCGCCGGCACATGTGCTGGTCACCGGGGCGGCAACATCGGTGTAACTTCATCGGAGCACAGGACTCAGTCCCGATTAAACTCTCCGTGATTTACGGGACTGAGAGTCCCGTGCTCCGAAAACAACAATCTCGCTTAATTATGCCAACGCGTAATATCCCCGCCAACTTCCAATTTAATAAAGCTCGTCCGCATCATAAAAAAACCGCCGGGGATTCTCTGCGGAATCACCCGGCGGTAAATGGGAATCAGAGTATCGATATCTTACTTCTGAGAAGCTTCCACAGCCTCGTATGCCTCGGTGTAGGCCTTTTCAGCAGCAGCCTTGGCGGCGGCAGTGGCCTTCTCGGCAATCTCTACTTCGGCGTCGAGCTTGGCAGCAGCGGCCTTGTAGGCAGCAACGGCAGCAGCATCGCCGGACTTGGCGGCATCGTACAGGTTCCAGAGGTCAAGCTTCTTCACAGCCAGCTTCTGAGCCTCGGTGTAGGCATTGGCAGCAGCGTCGGTGGCAGCCTCCTCAGCGGGGGTAGCCCAGGCGTGCTGGTAGCCCTTCACGTCGTTCCAGTGGCCGCGGGTGAAGTCGGGGAAGGAAACGGAGCAGTTGTTGTTGTCCATGGACAGAGTGCCCAGCTCAGCAAGGCTGCACCATTCGGCCAGGTCATACACGTCCATATCCAGGGGCAGGCCGTTCTGCAGGCAGTAGACCATGCGCACGTCCATGAAGAAGTCCATGCCACCGTGGCCGCCCACCTTCTCAGCCATCTCACCATACTTCTTGATGATGGGGTGACGATAGGTCTCGCGGAGCTTCTTCATGTTCTCCTCGCTCATGAAGGAGTGGGAGTCCAGGTCCTCCAGGTCGGGGGCACCCTCAGCATCCTTCATGTGACCGCTCTCGAGCACGAAGCCCTCGATGGGGTACTTATTAGCGAAACCGCGGGTACCGGTCAGCTGGAACAGGCGGTTGTAAGGCTGCGGGTTCATCACGTTATGCTGAATCTCCACTACCTTGCCGTTGGCGGTGCGCATCAGGGTGGTGGTGTGGTCACCATTGCGGAATTCCGGGCAGGGCTTGCCGGTCTGCTTCTCCACGAGCTCGCGGCCGTGCACAGACTTGGTGTCCATGGACACCAGGGTGGTGAAGCGGTCGCCGCGGTGGATATCCATCACCTGAGCCACAGGACCGAGGCCGTGGGTGGCATACACGTCGCCACGATTCTCCTTGTTGTACTTAAGGCGCCAGGCAAGCTTTTCGGGGTCGTTTTCGGGGTTGATCCAGTAGGACTTCCAGAACGGGTCAAGGTTGTGGATGTAAGCACCCTTGGCGTAAATCACCTCACCGAAAATGCCCTTCTGAGCCATGTTCAGGGCATCCAGCTCAAACCAGTCGTAGCAGCAGTTCTCCAGAATCATGC
>JAZOTV010000200.1:0-8836 GCA_045657815.1 Akkermansia sp. | reverse complement strand
AGAGCAGACTACCGGCCAGAGAACGGAAATCTGATGCCATGGCCGGTTAAAACTCCTCCAGCATGGGGGGCTGGGAATCCAGCCAGTTGTTCAGGATTTCCACGGCGGCGGCCTGGTCGATGATGGGCTTGAAGTTCTTTGCCTTCTTGCCGGGTTGGTGCAGTTTTTCCTGCGCCACGGTGGTGGTCAGGTATTCATCCACATAGATGAGCGGCAGCTCGGGCAGGCGGGCATGCAGCTTGTCGCCGAAGGCGCGCACCTTGGCGCAGGCGGTGCCTTCGGTGCCATCCATGCGGAGCGGCAGCCCCAGCACCAGGGTGCGGATGCCGCGCTCCTTCACCAGGGTAGCAATGCGCTCCAGCGGCTCTGTACGCTGCAGGTGAATGCTTTCCACAGGGTGAGCCAGGATGCCGCAGGCATCCGTGGCTGCTATGCCGATACGGGCTTCGCCGTAGTCTATACCGAGGGCCGGGTGCATCAGACCAGGTTTTCCGGCAGGCCGGAGACGATGTTCTTAATCTTGTCAGCCTCGCTGCGGCGGGCCACGAGCAGGGCATCGCCCGTGTCGACTACGATGAGGTCATCCACCCCCACGAGGGCCACGCGCTTGCCGGAATCGGAGAAGACGATGTTGTTGCCAGCCTGCACCTGGCTCAGCGGACTGTTGCTCACATTGCCACCCTCCTGCTGCGGCAGGTACTTGCCCACAGAAATCCAGGAGCCCACGTCATCCCAGTCGAAGGTGGCTTCAAAGTTGAGCACGCGGTCGGCCTTCTCCAGCAGGGCGAAGTCGATGGAAATGGGGGTAAGCAGCGGGAACTCGGTTGTAATGAACTGCGGCAGGTCGGTGGCGGCGGTCAGGCGGTCGATGAAGCCGGCGAGCTCGGGGCTGTGGGCGGCCAGCTGGCTGCGCACATGAGCCACATTCCAGATGAACATGCCGGCATTCCATGAGAAATTGCCACTGGCGAGATATTCGGCGGCGGTGGCGGCATCGGGCTTTTCGCGGAAGCGCACCACTTCGTAGCAGTTGTGGCTCAGGGCGGCATCTTCCAGTTTACCGGCTCGTTCGATATAGCCATAACTGGGGCAGGCCCAGGTGGGTTTGATGCCGATGGTGATGAGAGCGGCCTCGCGGCCGGCCAGGGAAAGGGCATCCTTCGCCAGAGCACGGAAAGCGTTGTCATCCAGAATCAGCGAATCGCTGGGGATGATAATCATGTTGGCCTGCGGGTCGCGGGCGGCAATGAGCCCCACGCCAAGAGCCACGGCGGGTGCCGTGTCGCGGCGGGCGGGCTCGGCCACGATGTTTTCAGCGGGCAGCTCGGCAGCCTGGCGGCGCACCTCGGCTTCCTGCAGGTGGTTGGTGAGAATAAAGATGTTTTCTGCCGGTACCAGCCCCTTCACGCGGTCGATGGCCTGGCGCAGCATGGTGCCGCTGCCGAACAAATCGAGAAGCTGCTTGGGCTTGGCATTGCGGGAAAGCGGCCAGAATCGGGTGCCGCTGCCACCGGCGAGAATAAGGGCATAGTTACTCATGCCGCAGAGTATACGCCTTCGCTCTCCCTGGGTCAAGCCCGGAAAATACGCCGGAACAGGCTCCAGTGCGCCCTGCCTGGCGTCATACGTGTCCCAAAGATTTGGTACACGTTGATTTACGATTGACAATTTACGATTGACGAATTGAAAGTTAGGGGCTTACGCCGATAGAGCCACGAATGGATGCTTACTGCCGATGGTGAGGCTAGTGATACCCACAATGATTTTTCACACAGAACACTATGCCTTTATATCGTTTGTGACTATTTTCCCATAATCTTTGGGACACACGTGTGGCCTGGCGTAGTTTGACGCATTTCTGCCTTGCGTATGCGCGTGTACCCGTGGTATGCTAAGGGTACTATGAATGACCAGATTACTGAGGGAATGAAGACGGCCATGCGTGCCAAGGACACCGTGGCACTGGGGGCTTTGCGCGGATTGAAGGCTGCCTTGCAGACAGCCCGCCTGGCTAAGGGTAGCGTGAATGCTGAGCTGACTCCTGCTGAGGAGCAGAATGTGGTGCGCAAGCAGATCAAGCAGCGCGAGGACGCCATTGCCCTCTATGCCCAGGCTGGCCGCACCGAGCAGGTGGAGAAGGAACAGGCCGAAATCAAGGTGCTCATGGCTCTGCTGCCCAGCGAAATGACGGAGGCTGAGATTCTGCCCGTGCTGGAGACTGTGATTGCTGAGCTTGGTGCCACCTCCAAGAAGGATATGGGCCGTGTGATGAAGGAAATGCAGGCTCGTACCGAGGGACGCGCTCCCGGCAAGTTGCTTTCCCAGCTGGTAGGTTCCCGCCTGAACTGATATTCTGCCATGTTCTGCGCTGTCATTGTTGCGGCGGGCAGCTCCCGCCGCGCCGGGTTCGATAAACTGGCGGCTCCGCTGGCCGGTGTGCCGGTGCTGCGTCGCAGTGTGGATGCCTTTGTGGCAGCCGGTGCGGCAGCGGTGGTAGTGGTGTGCCCGGAAGCCCGCTGGGTGGAGACAGGCCTGGCAGCAGCTGATTTTCCCGTGCCGGTGAGCCGGGTGGATGGCGGCGCTGAGCGTCAGGATTCTGTGGCGGCAGGTCTGGCCGCGCTGCCGGTGGGTACCCGCATGGTGGCGGTGCACGATGGCGCCCGCCCGCTGATTACGCCGCAGGGTATAGCTGCGTGTCTGGCTGCTGCAGAGGAGACGGGCGCTGCCACATGTGCCCACCCGGTGGTAGATACCCTGAAGCGTGCGGATGCCGCCGGTAAATCCCTGCCGGAGAAGGTGAGCCGCGAGCATTTGTGGGGCATGGAAACTCCGCAGATTTTTCGTCTGGAGCTGCTCCTCCAGGCATACCAGTACGTGAAGGAGAATGCCCTGGTGGTTACGGATGAGGTTTCCGCTGTGGAATCCCTTGGTGTGCCTACCCAGCTGGTGCAGGGCGGGGCTAACCTGAAAATCACCCTTCCGGGGGATCTGGAACTGGCTGAGCTTATCTGGAAGCATCGCGCATGAGTCTTCGTGGTCACAGTATCTGGGTGGTCGGGGCCGGGTTCCTGGGCTCTGTGCTGGCAGAGGCCTGCCGGGCAGAGGGGGCCCGTGTGCTGACGATAGACCCGCATGCTGTGGCGAATCTGCGGGGAAGCGCGGCGGATGAGGGGGTGCTGCGCCATGCGCTGGAGCGTCTGGTGCCGGATATCGTGTTCTGCTGCACGGCTACTCATGGTGGCACGGCGGAGGATTACCGCCGAGCCTACCTGGAGCCAGTCCGGAATTTCAACCGCGTTCTCAAAGGAACCCGCGTGGTGTTCTGTTCCTCTACCTCGGTGTATGCCGGGCGCAATGGCGAGACGGTGAACGAGGATTCTCCAGCGGTGGCAGAGACCGAAAGGACCAGAATTCTGCTGGAGGCCGAGGCTGAGGTGCAGCGAGGTGGTGGTGTGGTGGCTCGTCTGGTGCCCCTGTATGGGCCGGAGCGCTGCGAACTTGTCCGGCGTTTTATGCAGGGACTGCCCGGGCTGCCGGGGGAGGATTGCCGGCTGTTGAATTACCTGCATGTGGAGGACGCAGCAGATGCCTTGCTGCTGCTGGGAACCCAGCCCTGGTTGCAGGATGGAGTCTTTAACGTGAACGGCGAGACATTCACCCGAAAGGAGATTTATGATCGCTTGTCGGCCCTTACCGGGCTGGATGTACCGGCGGGCGCCTCTGAACCCTCTGTGCGCGGGGTGTCTGATATGCGGGTGGATTGTTCCCGCTTGCTGGAACTGGGCTGGGAACCTATCTGCACGGTGGAAGAACTGGCCAGTGAATGGGGAGGTGCTGTATGACCTCCCGCCCGGATTATTATGAGCTGCTGGATGCGGAGCCTGCCGCTTCTCAGGCAGAGCTTAAACAGGCTTATTACCGCCAGGCAAAGAAATTTCACCCGGATTTGAATCCCGGGAACGAGGTGGCGGAGGAACGATTCAAGTTGATAGCAGAGGCCTACCGGATTCTGGGCGATGAAACGGAACGCCGCTTGTATGATGAGGCTCGTGAGCGGGAAATCCGCTATGCCGGTGCTCCGGAACTGGCCAGCATGCAGCGCACGGTGCGCTTTTCCGTGCGGCGCAGGGAAGGGCGCGATGCCCGGCCGGCTGCTTCGCGGCGGCGATTCACGATTCTGCCCCGCCGCAAGAAGATGCACCCGTTGGTTATCTGGCTGATGGGGCTTTTCTGGGTGAGCGCACTGGCTCCTTTTGTGCTGGGCGCGGGTGGGGGGCGCATGGCGCCAGTGCCCTCGCCGCCGAAAAAGGAAAAGGAAGAGCCTGCTGCTGAGGTGGTGCGTGAGCGCCTGGCCCGCATGCGGGTTGAGTTGGAACAGGCGGCCGCTGCGGGTGATTTGCGCGCGCAGGTGCGCATGGGACTTCTCCTGTATTCCGGCGATGCCGGTGTGCAGATGGATCGCCCGGCTGCCCGGGAATGGTGGCAGAAGGCTGCTGCCCAAGGCAGCCGCGCAGCTGCTTACTACCTGCAAAAGGGGGATTTTACGAATCCACCGCCTGCGGAGCCCGCATCCCCCGCCGGGGATGCGACCGATTAATTCACTGGGCCGTTTTTTTCGGCTCAGTTTTTTTGCTGCTGCCGCGGGTTTTGGCCTTGCGGCGTTTTCTGGTGGTTTTGCGGCGGCGGCGCGGGGGATTGATGCGCTGCATCTCCACCTGCATGAGCAACAGGGTGAACATAGAGGCAGGGCTTATTTCCACTGCCGCGGCCTGTGACACTTTCTCCGCCAGCTGCACCATCTTCTGCAGCAGGGAGGCGTATTCCGCAGCATCTGTGCCAATGCCGGCATCTGTCAGCAGGGTGTGCAGCTGCAGCAGGTGGCGGAACATGCACAGCCAGTTGCCGTCCGGTCCCGCAGAAAGACTGGTCATCAGCGCATCCGGCAGGGTGTTCAGACATTTCTCCACCTTGCGGAGCTGGGCCAGGCGGCTGCGATCCTTGCACCCGGCAGAGGCTGCTTCCAGCATGTAGCGCAGCGGTGTTTCTAAATCACCGTATGCCACCAGGGTTTCCACGGGAACCCTCCCGGGTTCATGCACGGTATCTGCACGCCTGGCTACGCGGGCAAACAGTTCTTCCATGGCGGCGAGTCGCCCCTGCGGTGTCACTGTTTCCCTCTCAAAAAGCATGGGCCTATCCTACCAAGTTCGGCCTGTCTATGCAAGCACAAAGCGGGACAGGGTTCATCATTTCAGTTTGTTTCGGTTGCGGGAGACTCCGGAATGAAGGGGCATTCAGGCCGGGCCTGTTCAGGGGGGGGCTGCCTGCTGTCGGGTGGGCAGATGCCGGAGCAGGTGTTCGAGCAACTGGGTGTCCTGTTCAATTCTTGCGCGGGTGAAGGTGCCATGTTCGGTGGAGATGTCCACATTCTCCTTATCCCAGCGGATGGTGCTCTTGTGCAGCCGGCATTGCGCTATCGGCCGGGTTACTCTGGAGTAGCGCCAGCAGTGCAGGGAATTGTGGGCGCATTCCCAGTCGGTCCATATCCGGTCATTCTCCTTGTGGTTCGTTTCATCCTGCCATTCATACATGCGGGCCTTACCCTGCTGCCAGAACGTAATCCCACTGCCGCGATGGAAAGGAGAGTCCCAGTAGGGCACATGCGCCCGGGAATAGCTTATCGGCAGCAGGAAAAAGAAGAGACACACTGCCAGAAGGCTTCCGGCGAGTATGCGTGTACGCCGGGTGCCGGCACTGCTCAGCAGAAGGGCGCACATGGCTGTGGGCCATACGCCCCACAACAGACTGTAGAAGAGGTGGGATATGGCTCCAGGCCCGTGACTGGGGTAGGCTCCCAGCAGCCCGTCTTTGAGAATCCAGCAGAGTGGCAGGGTGATGATGGCGATAATGCCGCAGATGACTGCCAGTATTCTGCTTCTGCGTGGCCATTTCTCCCTCCTGCTGGTATTCATGCTGCTTTGTTAGAGAGCAGGGCAGTGGCGGGCGTTCAAATTTTTTTCTATAAGGTCCTGTTCCTTTTATGGTATTATTCTTCTTCCTCCTCATCCCTGGGGGTGTGGAGAAGTTTATCTACCATATAGCCGATACCCCAGGAGACAGCAACCCAACCCAGCGCAAGGAAGAAGAGGGTGTTGTACGAACGGTGCCGGTTCATAAGACCGGGCTCCCGGTATATCGTGCGGAAAAGCTTCTGCGGGTCTATCTGCCAGATATGCAGGGAAAACAGAATCAGCAGCCCCAGCACCAGCGCTGCTGCCAGCACATAATACCCACGCCGCCGTTCCTCGGAATCATTCACCCAGGCATTGTAGCAGAGCAGCCCCAGCAGAACAATCACCATGATTACGCCCCACAACCCGTAAGGAGAGTCGGTCAGGTAGCTGGTGTCGGCAAGTAAGGTAGTCATGCGCAGCGGTATACCACACCGGGGGTGAAAAGTCAACTAAATGCATTCTGCCTTCATTTAGTCTTTTCCTGAGGCGTGTTATTTGCTAGAATACCCCCGTTATGATGCTTGAATTCTACAAGATGACCGGTGCAGAGCATGACTTTGTGATGGTGGATAACCGCGAACTCGAGCTCAGCAGTGTGCTGACCGAGGGAAATATCAAGGATATCTGCAATCGTCGCTTTGGTATCGGGGCTGATGGGCTTATTGTTGTAGAACCGGCTCAGGTAAAGCGGGCCGTTCGGCTGCGGCATTTCAATGCCGATGGCCTTGAGTCTGCTGCTGGCGCTGATGGCGCTCGCTGCTTTGTGGCATTTGTGGATTTCCTGATGGATGGCAGCGTGAAGAAGATTCGCTTTGAGACGCCGGATGGCATGGCGAGCGGGGTGGTGAATGCTGATGACAGCGTGACGATTGAAGGCGGTGAGCCTGGTGCTGCGCTCATTGTTTTCCGTGGCGAGGTTATAATCTGCGAGGAGTGATGCGCCTGCTTGTATGATTCCTGCCCCGATACATCCCCTGGATACCAAGGGCCGCCCCATCATCCTGGTCGGGTTGATGGGCAGCGGCAAAACCACCGTGGGAAAGGCGCTCAGCAAACGCACAGGAATGCCACTGCTGGATACGGATGCTATTATCGAAGAACAGATTGGTAAACCTGTATCAGAGATTTTCGCGCAGGAGGGCGAGGGGCATTTCCGCTCATTGGAGACAGCGCTGCTGCGTTACCTGCTGTATAACCCGACCCCCAGCCCCTCCATTATTTCCACTGGTGGGGGTATTGTGGTGCGGCCTGAGAATCGCGAGTTGCTGCGCAAACTGGGATTCACGGTGTGGTTGAATGTTTCAGTCAATGCGCTTCTGGTGCGCACCGCAAGGAGTACCACGCGCCCGCTGCTCATGAATACGGACCGCCGCGCTGTGTTTGAACGGCTGGATTCCGAGCGCCGCCCCTTCTACAAGGAAGCCGCTCACTTCTGGCTGGAGGCTTCCCGGCTGGATGTCAATGGCGTGGCGGTGCGTGTGTGCCAGGAAGCTGAAAAATTCTTTGCAGCATTCCCGCAGGCTGGTGGACGCTGAGGCAGCCGCGCCCGCTGGATGCTTCATGGGGCGTATTTGACCGTATCTGTACAATTTTTGGTTCTCTGTTATTAGTTGCTTGACGCGAAAGGCGGTTTTGTGGTAGGATTAGGCCATAGAATCACGTTCTTTTACCAAGATTTTAACGATATGAAACCCGCAACATTCAACTGCACCGTACTGCGCGACGGCCACCAGTCTCTGGCAGCCACCCGCATGTCCACCGAGCAGATGCTCGAAATCGCTCCCATTCTGGATACCATGGGCTTCTCCGCCCTGGAAACCTGGGGTGGCGCTTCCATCGACTCCGGTCTTCGCTTCCTCGGCGAGCACCCGTTCGACCGTCTTGACACCCTGAAGAAGCTGGCTCCCAAGACTCCGCACATGATGCTGCTGCGCGGCCAGAACCTGGTGGGCTACACCCACTATGCCGATGACGTGGTGGAAGCTTTCGTGAAGCTGAGCGCCAAGCACGGCATGAACATCTTCCGTATCTTCGACTGCCTGAATGACCCGCAGAACATGCGCACCTCCATCAAGGCGGCCAAGGAAGCCGGTGCCCAGGCTCACGGTACCATCTGCTACACCACTTCCCCGGTGCACAACCTTGAGTACTTTGCCAACCTGGCCAAGGAAATCGCCGACATGGGTGCTGATGCCATCGTCATCAAGGACATGGCCGGCCTCATCCCCCCGGCAGAGACTGCTGCTCTGACCGAGGCTATCAAGAAGGCCTGCAACCTGCCCGTGTGGATTCACACCCACGAGACCGCCGGTCTGGGCGCCGCCACCTATGTGGCCGGTATCAATGCCGGTGCCGACGCCGTGGACGTGTCCATTGCTCCCTTCGCCAACGGTACCGGCCAGCCGGACTGCATGCGCATGCTCGCCCTCATGAACGGTTACGAGCGCGCTCCCAAGCTGGAGGACGAGGAAGACTTCAAGAAGAAGCTTTCCGAAATCTCCGCCATGCTGCAGCCGGTGTACGACAGCCTTTCCCGCTTCACCAGCCACGCCAACGAAATCGTGAACAGCGATACGCTGCGCTACCAGGTGCCCGGCGGTATGCTTTCCAACTTCCGCAGCCAGCTGAAGGAAATGAACATGACCGACAAGTTCGAGGAAGTGTTCGCCGAAATTCCCGTGGTGCGTGAGGCTCTGGGTTGGATTCCGCTGGTAACCCCCACCTCTCAGATTGTGGGTGTGCAGGCCATGATGAACGTGAAGTTCGGCCGCTGGAAGAACATCACCCCGCAGTGCGCCGACGTGGCCCTGGGCTACTATGGC
>JAZOTV010000199.1:0-6822 GCA_045657815.1 Akkermansia sp. | reverse complement strand
GACGGAAGATGACGACCAGGCTCGCCTCTTCGAACGTCTGCACGAAGTGGGTGTAGAGGTGCGCGATGATGAGGAGTATGCGGTGAAGCCGCTTTCTGCCGAAGAGCTGAACGCCGGCGATGGTCGCCTGGTGAACAGTCCTGTGGTGCAGGAGAAAATCAAGGAGCTGATTCGCCAGGCACAGGAGCAGGGGTATCTGACTTATGATGATATCAACGATGTTCTGCCGCACGATGTGATTGACCCCACGGATTATGAGGAAATCATGGAGCGACTGCGCGGTATGCAGTTCGACATTATTGATGCCTCGGATGTGGATACTTACGGTGAGCGCCAGCGCCTGAGCGAGACCGGAGAGGAGGACGAGGCTGAGAAAATGGAGGCTAAGCTGGATATCCTTGATGACCCGGTGCGCATGTATCTCAAGCAGATGGGGCTGAAGGATCTGCTTTCCCGTCAGAAGGAAGTGGAGATTTCCCGCAAGATTGACCAGGCTGAGGAAGATCTGCAGCGCTATCTGCACCGTTTTGGTGTGGTGGCTATCTATTACTGTGATACGGCTGATAAGGTGCAGCATAATGAGGAGCGCTTTGACCGCGTGGTGGTGGATAAGAATATCGACCGCCGGGATAAGTACCTGAAGGAGCTGCCCCCGCTTGTGACCAAGGTGATGACCCGGCACGCTGAGGCTCAGGCTGCCTATGCCCGCCTGTGTTCTGCCCGCAAGCGTAAGAAATCCCTGGCCGGCCCGCAGAAGGAATTTGAGGAAAAGCTGGAATCGCTTTCCGGCTTGTATGCCGGCTTCTCCTTCAAGGGGAAGGTGTATGAGGATTTTGTGAAGGAACTGCGAGATCTGCGTGTCCGCATCAAGAAGGTGCTGCGTAAGCGCGAGGCTGACCCGGGGAACCCGCTTTATCTGGACGAGCTCAAAGAATTCGAAATGGATTTGTGGATGCCGATTCCGCAGTTCCTGGAGAATTATAAGCTCATGAGCCAGAGCATGAAGGATGCAGAGAATGCCAAGCGCGAAATGATTGAGGCGAATCTGCGTCTGGTAATCTCCATTGCCAAGAAATACACGAACCGTGGTCTTGCGTTCCTGGATTTGATTCAGGAGGGTAACATGGGCCTTATGAAGGCTGTGGAGAAGTTTGAATACCGCCGTGGTTATAAGTTCTCTACCTACGCCACGTGGTGGATTCGCCAGGCTATTACCCGCTCCATTGCGGACCAGGCCCGTACTATCCGCATTCCTGTGCACATGATTGAGACGATTAACAAGCTCATGCGTGTGCAGAAGAAGCTGGTGCAGGATTTTGGCCGTGAACCCACGCCTGAGGAAATTGCCCAGGCTCTGGCGGAGGAACCCAACAAGGGCGCCGTCATGTCTGTGGAAAAGGTGCGCAGTGTGCTCAAGATGGCCCAGCAGCCTATCTCCATGCAGCAGCCTGTGGGTGATTCGGATGATACTTCCTTTGGTGATTTCCTGGAGGATAAGAGTGCCGAGAATCCCATGGATGGAGCCTCCTACAACTCGCTGCGCGATAAGATTGGCGATGTGCTTAATACGCTGAACGCACGTGAGCGTCAGGTGATTGAACAGCGTTTTGGCCTGAAGGATGGCAACCCGCGCACGCTGGAGGAAGTGGGCCGCCAGTTCAATGTGACTCGTGAGCGTATCCGCCAGATTGAAGCTAAGGCGCTTCGTAAGCTGCGTCATCCTACGCGAATCAGCAAAATCAAGGGCTATCTGCCTGACTCTGCAGAAGGTTGAGAAGGGTAGGGTGCCCTCTTTCCAGGCAGCGGCTTCCCATGCGGGGAGCCGCTGCCTGCTATAAAAATTGACGATGCACTCACTTTTAGAGTGACTTTCCCCGTAGGATTTGCTAGTATGGTTGCACTTGCTATGAACGGCTTTATATCTCGCACTGTACTCTTTTCTCTAGTGTTTTCGGTTGCATCTGCGCTGGTTCCCCAAACGCTGGCTCAGGATGCCGGCGGTGCTGCTGTGGCCAGCACTGAAACGGCTCAGCGCAAGCAGTCTGTGCGCGATGCTATGCAGAAGGTGCAGGAGGCCAGAACTGCATACACCGCAGGCCGTTACAGCGAGGCTGTTGAATTTTATCAGGAAGGCCTGGCTCTTGTGTCCAAGGCTCCTGCCTCAGAGAAACTGGTGAAGTTTATCAAGGATAGCCTGGCAGATGCCCTGGTGGCTAAGGCCATGGACTACCGCAAGGTGGGGCGCACGGATGAGGCCGTGGAATTTCTGCAGGAAGCCATGCAGGTATCTCCCGGCCACAAGCGCGCCAGGCATGAGCTGGCAATTACCCAGGACCCGGTGCGCACAAACCCAGCCCTGACGCCGCAGCATGTGGCAAATGTTGAGGAGGTGAACCGCCTGCTGCGCCTGGCGTATGGCTATTATGATCTGGGGCAGTATGATGAGGCTATTGAGTCCTTTAAGTCCGTGCTGAAGATTGACCGCTACAACTCGGCTGCCCTCCGCGGTATGGAGCTTACTCAGAAGCGGCGTCAGGAGTATTACAGCAAGGCTCATGATGAATACCGCTCCAAGGCTCTGGCAGAGGTGGATAAGACATGGGAGGAATCTGTGCCTGATGAAATTGAAGTCGGGGATTATACTGCAACAGAGGCTGGAAAGGCGCTTCACCCGGATGCCGAGACGGAAAAATCCATTGCGACTGCGCTCAAGGGCATGATTCTGCCCCAGATTGCTTTCGAAGAAGCATCTGTGCAGGATGTGCTGGAGGCTCTGCATGGTCAGATTGCCCGATTTGAGGCGCAGGGGCAGGGCGCTGTGCGCAAAATTAACCTCGTGACCAGCTTTGGCGACCCGGCTTCCGCTGCCTATCAGAATGTGATGGCTCGCAAGGTGTCTCTGAACCTGAACGATGTCTCAGTGGCGGATTTGCTTGACCTGATGGACCGCCAGCTGGGAACCATGCACTATATTTCACCGCTGGGCGTGGTGATTTCCTGCTCCGGGCGGGATTTCGGTCCCCTGGAGGAGCGCGTGTATTCCGTGCCCCCGCATTTCTTTGATGCCTCTTCTGCCGATTCTGATGAGGAAGAGAGCGATGATGATTTTTCCTCTTCATCCGGTGTTTCTGTGAAGCGCCTGAAACCCGTGGATGCGCTCAAGGGGATGGGAATTTCATTCCCGAAGGGGGCCAGTGCTCGCTACGATGCCGCTAACCGCTTGCTGACGGTGCGTAACACCGTGTTTAACCACCAGGAGATTGAGGAGCTGATTTCCATGCCGATGGAGACGCAGCGCGCCGTTGTGCTCAACGTGATTGCCATGGAGGTGGAAGAGTCTGACCTGAATGAATTGGGCTTTGAATGGCTGTTCAATTTCAATATCGGGCCGAAGGCTCTGTTTGGCTCCGGCACCAAGGAAGAGCTGCTGTCCAATGTTGCTGCGGTGCCGTCGGTGGATGTGTCAATGCCGTCCACTTCCTATTCTGCCACAGAGGGGCTTCGTTCCGGTAGCCAGGTGATTTCCGCAGATAATCTTGCAACTCTCATTTCCAAAGGTAAGGCCGGCCTTACAGAAGCAGGCCGGAAGGCTCCGGGGATTTTGTCATTCCGCGGCGTGTGGAGCGCTGGTGATGTGACCATGATTATGCGTGGTGCTTCTCAGAAGAGCGGGGTAGATGTCATGACCAATCCCCGCATCATCATGAGCCCTGGTCGGGATGAACAGGTGGTTTTCGCCAATGTGACCGAAATGTTCTACCCGGAAACCTATGCTGAGCCGCAAATCGGTACAATGCAGATTAACCTGGGAACGGTTGGCAACAATAATAACAACAATAATAACCAGTACGGTTCTGCCACTGTTGCTACGGCGGCGCACCCGGAGGAATTCACCCGCTTTGGTATGAGCGAGGATTCTGTGGGGGGTATTGGTTCGGTGGTGCAGGTGCACAGCGCTTCTGTTTCGGCAGATAATCAGCATGTGACTCTTGCTCTGACGGTGACATTGAATGAATTTGAGGGCTTTGTGAATTGGGGTACGCCTATCCAGTCATTCCTGATGATGGACGATGATAAGCAGGCTACCAGAATCACATTGACAGAAAACCAGATTCTCAAGCCGGTGATTAAGCGCCGTATGGAGAATACGAAGCTCACGGTGGGCGCAGGTTCCGTGGTGGTGATTGGCGGACTGAAGGAAATGCGCTCCGTGCGTTATGAGGATAAGCTTCCTGTGCTGGGTGACCTGCCTATGGTAGGACGCCTCTTCCGCTCCGAAGGTGAGGAAAAGGTACGCAAGGCCTTCCTCATGTTTGTCAAGGTGGATATCGTGGACCCCACAGGGCGTAGTTTTGGAACCGGCGAGCGTCCATCGGACGTAACCGACTAAGAAATGAATTGAAATAAGATATGGCTGAGGTTGAGGATAAATACGCAGACGATGAGGAGAACCTGTCTCAGGTTCGCAGCATAATCAAGCATCTTAACGAGGATAAACCCTCGGCGGTGCGCTCGCGTGAGGTGGTGGTCAGGGCGGATGGCACTAAGGTTGTCCGTGTTACAAAGAAGCGCAAGGTGATGCTGACCTCTGCGGATAAGCGGCGGAAGCTTCGTCGGCACGCTTTGCTTGTTGCCTCTGTGTGTCTGCTTGTATCTCTGGTGTGTGGGGCCTTCCTGTTCTACCGGATGGCGACTATGTCCAGTTCTGCCTATGTGGAAGGGAAAATTGCAGAATTGCAGCAGACCTGGGGGGCTGAGAATGTGCAGCTGGGAGCGGCGGAAATTAATGGCACCTCATTCAGTTTGTCCAGCCTGGTCGCTGAATTCCCGGAGGATAATATGCTCCAGCGTGTAGAGCTGAGCGGGGTGCACGCAAAGCTCAGCCTTGCGACTTTTCTCCATGGGCGCCTGACTGGTGATAGTCTGGAGGTGGAGCGTGCTGTGCTGGTTCTGCGCAACGGGGAGATAATGAAAATGCCCACGCAGAATGGTGCGGATATGTGGCGCTTTACCCGTGTAGATTGCAAGGACTTCAGCGTGCTTTATGCGGACGAGGCGCAGGCACCGCTTGCGTTGCGGAATGCTGGTGCGTATATGTACTATCCGAGCCGCAGCCGGGTATCGAGCGCGGTGATGCTTCGCGGTGGTACGCTGAATATCAGAAACTGGAGAACGGTGCGTATTACTGAGGGCAAGGTTCATGTGTCTGCCGGCGGTGTGGAAGATTTCTCGTTCAGCGGAACCACGGATATTGCCGGAGATGAAACGGAGCAACGTCGCACTTCCATATCCTTTTCGGGTGATATTCTTCAGGGGGCTTCTATGTATGGGCCCTTTGCTACCGGGGCAGATAACATGAGCCTGGGAGATTTTACAGATGGGCGCTTTGAATCTTTCTTTGCTGGTCGCACGGTGGCTCCGTCCTATGGAAAGTTGAATGGCAAGTTTACCATGAAATTGTCGGCAGACTCTGCCCCCAGGTTCTCAGGAGAGCTTGCGCTGAAGAATATCTCTCTGCGTTCTTTCCCTGCTCTCATGTCCATTACAGAGCATATTGAGCACTCCAAGCGTGGCCTGTATAATCCGATTTCCATAAGCCGTGGGCTTGTTAACCTGTCTCATGACGGGGACTCGCTCGTGGTGGAGCTGCCATACGGCGCTGTGGTGGAGCGTGATCTGGCCACGCTGCGTGGCCGCATGGTGCTGAATGCGGCAAATGAACTTTCGGGTGAAATGGACTATGGCGTGCCGATGATGCTGGCCCGCGTGGAATACCCGGATGGACAGCCGGATCCTATTTTCCAGCCGAATGGCGAGTGGGCTGTTCTGCGAACCTGTCTGAGCGGAAATGGCAGCGTGCCTGCTGATGATATGGCAGAGGTTGAGGCCCGTGCAGAGATGGCACGCCGGAACCGCCCGGCTCGTATTCCGTTCGATCAGCTGGATGTCAATCGCCTTTCGGAGCAGATGCTCAATCAGCCGGGTGCATCGGCGGGTGTGCTGGGTGAGGGCTCCGCTTATACTTCCGATCCGGAGCCTGGCCAGCAGGAGTCTCCTCAGCAGGATTCCAGGAATCCGTTCATGAATCCATTTGAGAGCAATGATGACCCGTTTGCTCCTTCATCGGATGTTCCGTTTTAATTATCAAATAGCGAGATAATGAGCAGCAAAGGTATAGAGAAACGCTCCAAGTGGTGGACCCGCCCGGTGGGGCATCTGGTCTGGTTCTTCATTACACTTGTGTGTGCCACGCTTCGCAAGCGTGTTATCCTGCGTGGGGCTGCGCAGGATATCATTGGTAAGCAGCAGTGCATTATTGCGCTGTGGCACAACCGTACCTTCTCCCCCTGCTATGTGTACCGCTATAATATAGAGTCCTCGGTGCCCATGTGTATGCTGACCAGCGCCAGTAAGGATGGCGCACTTCTCACCACGGTGGCAGAGGATTATGGCATGCAGACGGTGCGGGGCTCCAGCCACCGCCGCGGTGCTGCCGGCTTCCGTGATATGCTGCGTGCGCTGGAAACCGGTTGTTGTATGTGTATCACGCCGGACGGTCCCAAGGGACCCCGGTATAAGTGCCGTGCCGGTGTGGTGCGTCTGGCTTCGGTTTCCGGCTTGCCCATTCTGCCCTTGTGCATCGACATTCCCTCTTGCTGGCGCATCAAGAAAGCCTGGGATGGCTTTGTGATTCCCAAGCCCTTCTCACGCGTTACGGTGCTGGTGAAAGAGCCGATTCGTGTTCCGGCAGATTTGGATGATGCCATGCAGGCAGAGTATGTGGCCATGCTTGAGGAATCGCTTGCCTGTGGGCGCCCGGAT
>JAZOTV010000198.1:0-5052 GCA_045657815.1 Akkermansia sp. | reverse complement strand
GCGGTCAGCAATGATTTTCTCTGTGCAAATGATATCGTCGTCCACTGTTTCTAACCCGGGGTGGTTATTCATTCCCCTATGAACACGCATTATACCACACCCTGACTTTCAGTCAATCAGGAAATGATGGGAAAATGCTGTTCCTGTGAGTTCTCTTGCTTCATGATATCAAGCCGTTTCTACTGTGGAAATTTTTTGATTATGGGGGCAGGGACCAAATCAGAGGCAAACAGCTCAAGTTTTCTCAGTAGTTCGGCATGCCGGTAATTGTTCAGTACGATTCCGGGGGATGAATCGCGGCTTATGATGGGGAGCAGAATAGGTCTGAACTCTTTTGGAACAATCATCCACTTATATGGGCTGGCATCTTTTACGAATACATTACCCTTTGCATCCATGTTCTGGTGTGGGTTCTTTTGGTGAAGACAAACGGCCTTCACCATCTGCACGCCTTCAGCGTTTCTGCTGAAAACAATCAGATAATCATCTGATTTGCATACAAAGGCATTCATCAGGGTGAGCCCTGTTTCATGTTTCCACCCTCTGAGTTTAGCACCTCTTTCCTTAAGCTTCACTTCTCGTAGCCTTTTCGGAATCATGACATTGGCATGACCATTATTGTAGCAGAATAACAGACGGGACTTCAGATTGAAATAATACTGAGGTATGGGGATATCGTACAGGATATCTACTCTGGAGCGTTCTTCTGTGTCTCGTTCCACTGAACCATCCCTGTACAAAACAATCCGCCACGTTGAGCCCGCTCTATTGATTAGTTCTTCCTGGCGCTTCAGGAAAATCTCCTGGGCCCGCTCTAACCAGGTTTGTTCGCTTGTATTCATTTGATTGAGAAAATAGTTTTGAGCCATTGAATCAACCGGCAGCAGATGCAGCCGGAGACGGAGGGAGTCTCCTTCCTGTCGATATTATGTTGTTCTCCGTCCACTAGTTCATGACCGCTCGATTCCGTTTCTGCACATTCTTCTACCGCCATCTCCCAGATACCTGAATCCTCCTCGTCTCCATGATTCCCTGTTGCACCATTGGCAATGGCGATACCTTCACAATTCTCAACGGAGCTGTGCTTCTCCATCCATACGCGAAGCAAATCCGCCTCTGTTTCGAGGTGTTCATTTGGTTCAATGGATGCAGTATCTTTCTCCTTTGGTATCTCATATGCAGAAAAAACATGCACATGGCAGGTCGTATTTACGGGATGAGAGACACCTGTTTTATGACCAAGCCTCTCTATTCTGGATATATCCATCCCCCGCTCACCACTTGCGTCGTTTATCCAGACGTGGTGCAATGCTTTCTCTGGAATAGGCGTCTCTTCTGATTTGGTCAGCCTGTCCAACTCTTCTACGGCCTGTTCATGGTTTTGACTTGCTGCATTCTGAAGGTAGCTGATTGCTTTTTGGAGATACAATAACCCAAGCCGGAATTTGGCATCTACATGGCCTTGTTCAGTCGCTTTTTTATACCATCTGTGGGCCTGTTGCTTTTTCCCTTTCTTTTCGAAGTATTGACCCAGTTCAAACTGGGCATTCGCATCACCATTCTCAGCCTGTTTCTCTAAAAAGGAAATTATGCTAGTTTTTCCAAGTGGTGTAGTTGATTGCTTGTCAGCCATGGTTCCGGGCCGTTCAGGAGTGTGTGGTGGATTGGTATCTGAAGGTTGGCCAGGTGTAAGTTTTTTTACTAGAATGCGCTCGTTCTCTTTAGGAATGCTTAAACTTGGGGCAATCTTGTCTTTCTCCTCTACTGCATTAGCCCTGTCCAGATTACGTTGATATTCTATGCTGTCCCTGGCGGTTATAGAATTAGGAATCCTCTGGTTTTGTACCCGTTTAAGCGCAGCGTGACCTTGAGCGGACCCCTCACGAGATGCTTTCCTATACCAACATTCAGCTCTAATGAGGTCTCCCTCTCGTTCACATTTTGTCCCATGCAGTAATGCCTCATATGCAAGGGGATTATTTGTTTCTCGTAATCTGTTGGTTTTGTTCGGCTTCATAGGATGCTTCCGGTGTGTGTGTGTGCAGGGGGCATAAGAATAACGACGCTCTTCTAAAATGTAAAAATGAGGATGAAAACACTCGCTTTGCTTGTGTGAGATGGGCGGGCGAAGCCCGCGGAATTTGATACATTAAGAATCCAAAATCCTACATCCAAAATCCTCAAAATCATTCCTCGTAGGTCACCATGATGCGGGCGAGGTTGGGGAGGCGCTCGGTAATCTTTTTGTTGAGCTTGGTGAGGCGTGCGTGGCTTTCCTGGACGGTGAGGCGGGGTTCCTGGGGGATGGAGATGATGCAGAGGCGCTCCTGGCCGCGGGTGTGGCAGCGGATGCTGGTGGGCAGGGGGGCACCGCGGTTGATCATGGCCTGGCGCACCTGTTCCTCCCAGTCGGCAGGCAGGGGCTCAGTGTAGGCGGGCACGCGGCGGAGGTCGGGCTCCACGTGCAGGGCGACGACGTCTGCCTTCAGGTTGCGCTGAACCTCCTTGCGGAAGGCTTCGATGGCCACCTGCCAGGATTCCAGGGTGGCCTCCGGCGGCAGCTCCAGGTCCACAGCGATGACGAATTGCCCGGCGTCCGTGTGCTGCAGCACGAGGCCATGCACACCGAAGCGGTGGGTGAGCGCCAGCCGTCGGATGACGAATTCCGGGGTTTCGGGCAGGGACTGGGCGGGGGTCATGTGCACCATGGTCTCGGCGCCTTCCAGGGTGGAGGCCACGAGGTCCTCGATGGCATCGGCTATTTCGTGGGCGGTGTCCACATGCAGGCTGTGGGGCACCTGCACCTCCATGTCCACGTAGTAATGGGCGCCGGATTCGCGCACGCGGAGGCGGGAGAGCGGGTAGGTGGGCATGCGTTCAGCCATGGCGGCGCGGATGCTGTCGGCCGCTTCGCCGTTGGCTTTGTCCATGAGGTTGTTGATGGATTGCTGGCCAAGTTCCTTGCACACGTGCAGGATGAGACCGGCCACCACGAGGGAGGCGAACACGTCTGCGCGCATGAGGAACCAGTGCAGCCAGCTGCCGGAGACGGTCATGTCTGCCACGGCGGCGCCGGTGATGCCGAAGAGCACGGCGGCGCTGCTCCATATATCTGTGGTGAAGTGGGCGGCATCTGCCTCCAGCGCGGCGCTGCGGGTTTCCCTGGCTACGCGCTTGAGCATGCGGGCGCGGTTCACATCTACCAGAATGGAGATGATGATGACGGCAAAGGCCCAGTAGGAGAAGGTGACTTCCAGCGCGGCGGGGTCATTGCTCAGCAGACGCTCCGCGGCTTCCAGTATAACCCAGGCGGCTGTGGCCATCAGCAGCAGGGTCTCGGCCAGGGCCATCAGGTTCTCCACCTTGCCGTGGCCGTAAGGGTGTTCTTCGTCCGCAGGGCGGGCAGACACTTTCACGGCGTACACCGTGCCGCCGGCGGCCACCAGGTCCAGTGCGCTGTGCAGGGCCTCTGATAGAATACCCAGGGAGCCGGTGATGATGCCTACCACCAGTTTGGTGGCGGCCAGAGCCCCGCTCCAGATGACGGATGACCACGCGGCCACGCTCTTCTTGCTGTCTGCGTCCATGCTGAAAACTCTACCTTTTTCTTATGGATTAGTCAAGAATCGAATTCTGGTGGAGTGCACCGGGCAGAATGTTTCGCCCGGCAAATCGTATGTTATGGAGAAGAGGGGGCGAAATAACTGCTGCAATGTCACTTGGCCCAGCGGCGGAGAAAGCTGAGGCATCTGCCGTATTGGCGGAGGAGGCGAGGGTAGGGAATGCAGGCCCGGAAGCTGGCGTAGAGGAGAGCGGCCAGGGGGCGCGGCATGCGGGAGAGCGAGATGAGGGGGTAGGGGATGCAGCGCGCCCAGGGGGAGTCCTGCCAGAAGCGGAAGAAGGTTTTCTCCAGTTCGTTGCGCGGCCCGGTGAGTATGTTCGGTTTGGTGGCCGCGAAATGGATAATGGCGGGCGCGGCGTAGGCTGCGCGGGCTTCAGGAGATTCGGATTCCAGCTGTTCGGAGAAGAGGGGAATGACATTGTATTCCTGCGGCAGCTGGGTAATGCTCCCGCGCAGGGCTGCATTCAGCGCATCCTGATCAAGCCAGATGAGGTTTTCCCGCGGGGTGTGGCGCACGGTGCGGATAATGTGGTCTGCGGTACCCTGGCGGCGCATGGCTGCCAGATCCATGATGAGCAGAGAGGCGTAAAAATACGGAGTGTCATCTGCCTGCAGCCCGAAACGGGCGGGAAAACTGCGGAGATGTTGTCCGTATTCCTCCTGGTAATGGCCGAGAATGAGCCAGGGGACGGCTGCTATGGGGTTCCCCTGCAGATTCCAGTGGTAGAGGGGAGTCAGGTCAGTGCAGACGAGGGTATCACAATCCAGGAATATAACACGCTCGATATCCTGAGGAAGCAGCGCGGGGAGCAGGAAGCGGTGGTAGGTGGCAGAGGGGAACCGATTCTCGGTGGGAAGGTCCCGCAGTTTCTCAGCTACGTTGTACCAGGAGATGTTGCTGAAGTGCTCTCGCTGCAGGAGTTTGCGGTTCACCCCGCTGTCGAGCACGTGGAAGTGGTATCGCGTCTGCGCGGCCGCGCTCTGCATGATGGAACGCAGACACAGCCCGAGCGGCACGGTGAAGGCTGCATCGGCGCTCAGGGCTATGTGAATGGTCTGCGGCATGGTGGGCTGCCTGTGGTTTATTTGCGGCGGCGCAGTGCAGCGGGCAGGCTGGTGGCCAGCACCAGCAGGGCGCAGAGCACCACGGCCCAGTCTCCCAGCAGGGCATACAGGGTGTAGCCTGCATGCTTATCCACGGGGAGCACGGCATAACTGTAGCCCGGCAGGTGGGGGGAGCCATCCGCCTTCCGGAGTACGTCCATGAATGCGCCATTGGGGGCGATGGCGCAGGTGTAGCCCATATTGGCGGCGCGCACCATGGGGCGGCGCAGTTCGATGCACCGGAAGGCTGCGTTGCGGGCCTGCTGTTCACCGCAGCATGAGTCGCGGAACCAGCCGTCATTGGAGATATTGACGATGACCTGCGG
>JAZOTV010000197.1:0-7134 GCA_045657815.1 Akkermansia sp. | reverse complement strand
GAGCGGTTCGAGCTCATCGATGAGGCGCTCGGCATAGGCGGTGATGCGCAGCATCCACTGGCGGAGCTTGCGGCGCTCCACGGTGTGGCCCTTGCTCTTCCACTCCTCGGCTTCTTCGTTGGCGAGCACGGTGCCCATGTCGGGGCTCCAGTTCACCATGCCCTCGGCCACGTAGGCCAGGCGCACGTTGTCAATCTGTTCGCGGGTCCAGCCCTTGGCTTCCAGTTCGCTTACGGGGCAGGCCTTCTTGAGCTCCTCGTTGTAGTAGGAGTTGTAGAGTCGCAGGAAAATCCACTGCGTCCAGCGCACATAGCGGGGGTCGGTGGTGGCTACCTCGCGGTCCCAGTCATAGGAGAAGCCCAGCATCTTGAGCTGGCGGCGGAAATTGTCGATGTTCTGGTAGGTCGTGGTGCTCGGGTGCTGACCGGTCTTGATGGCGTACTGCTCAGCGGGGAGACCGAAGGAGTCCCAGCCCATGGGGTGCAGCACGTTGAAGCCGTTCATGCGCTTGTAGCGGCTCACGATATCGGTGGCGGTGTAGCCCTCCGGGTGCCCCACATGCAGGCCGGCGCCGCTGGGGTAGGGGAACATATCCAGGATATAGCACTTGGGCTTGCTGGCATCAAAACCCTCCTGGCCGGGGTTGAGCACTTTGAAGGTCTTCTCTGCATCCCAGGTGGCCTGCCACTTGGGTTCAAAGACGTCGAAAGGATACGGATTCTTGCGTTCGGACATGTCGCGCGCGATTATGATACACGCGCACCTGAAAATCAAGCCTTTTGTGCCGGTGGTGACGCAATACGAGGAAATGAAAATCACCTGAGAATTCCCAGGTGATTTCAACTAATCATTAATCGCTACCCCAGATACGCCTTGAGGTCTGCCTCGTAAAGCTCCGGTTCAAGGAGGAAGGAATCGTGCCCCTTGACGGAGTGGATGCAGGTGTAGCGCGAATCGACGCCGTTTTTGAGCAGCTTGCGGTGGAAGCAGGAGATATCGCGCGCGGTGAAACAGCAGTCTGTGTTGATGGAGAAGAGCATGAAGCGGATGCCATGCTGCGCGAAGAGCTGAAATGCTTTATCTACGCTGCCCAGACCGGAGAATGTGGCCAGGTCATAACCCGCCCAGAGGTTGATGATGCGGATGTAGGCGTTGGCATCATAACGCTTGGCGAACTTGGTGCCCTGGTGCAGCATGTAGCTCTCTGTGTTGCGGATGGGGGTGTACCAGGTGAGCATTCCCTTGCGGTCCGACACACCCTTGCGGGCGCGTTTCTCCAGGCCGCGCTGGTTCACGAACAGTTTGTGGCTGATGATGCGGGCCAGCGCCAGGCCGCGGCGGGGCGGGTCGGTGAGCGGGTAGCGGCCCTCGCGGTAGGCGGGGTCGAGCTCGATGGCCATAATCTGCTCAAAGGCATCGAGCTTGTGCTCGATGGCGGGCTTGTAGCCGGCGCCGATGATGATGATATTCTTGATGCGGGTGGGATAGAGGGTGGCCAGGGAGAGCGAGAGCATGCCGCCCAGGCTGGGGCCCACCACGGTGAAGCGGTCGATGCCGAAGTGGTTCAGTACCTGAATCTGCGCACGGGCCTGGTCATTGGCGTTCACCAGGGGGAATCGGCTGCCCCAGGGCTCGCCATCGGGGGCGATACTGGTGGGGCCGCTGGAGCCATAGCAGCTGCCCAGGTAGTTGATGCAGACGATGAAGTATTTTTCCGTATCCAGCGGCTTACCGGGGCCAATCATGCGATCCCACCAGCCCTCGTAGTTCTCCGGCTGCCAGAAATCGCCGGCTTCGGGCAGGGAATCGTTATGGCCATGAGCGTGGTGGCTGCCGGTGAGAGCGTGGAAGAGCAGAATGGCATTGCTCTTCTTTGCGTTCAGCTGGCCGTAGGTTTCATAGGCAAGCTGGATGCCGGGCAGGGTCTCGCCGTTGTCGAAGGTGAAATCGCCCAGGGGGAGGATGTGGGTGCGGATGGTATGGCTCATGGTGGTGGAATACGAAAAAAGACCGGGCTTTGCAGACTCCGGTCTTCTCTCTGTCAAATATCCCCGACGAAAAGCTGGGGATGGGGTAAAATTACTTAACGCCCTTCTTGCTGAGGCGCGTACCGGCCGTCGTGCCCTGACGAGCCTTGAACTTGGGGTTGCTCTTGCAGATCACGTAGAGAGTGCCCTTGCGCTTCACGATCTGGCAATCAGCGTGACGGCGCTTCATGGATGCGAGTGAGGAAAGAACTTTCATGATTATATGGTGATATGGTTATGTTGTTTTGGAGAAGCTTATGCGTCGGGACGCAGATTATAGCGATAACTGGCGATTTGTAAAGACAAATTTGCGCACTTTCTGAAAATTTACGCTTCAGTAGGGGCGCAGTTTGCCGTAAAAGCCGTTGTGAAGGGCGCGGAAGAGGTTGTAAATGCGCGGGATGCTGATTTCGCCGCAGCGCAGCATGGCATTCAGGGAGAGGATGATGTAGAATCCGCAGGCCACCAGGCGGCGGGGGTAGTTGTACGGCGCCCGCAGGCGCTGGAGCCAGGCCCAGTTGCGAGTCTTGTAATACTGGCGGGAGATGTGCAGCCCTGGTTCGTAGAAGAAGGAACGATGGGCAATGCGGTAATGAATGAGCGGAATGGCGGCAGAGGGATGCTCCAGCTCAGAGTTCAGCACGGTGATGAATTTGAAGCCGGCTGCGCGCACCTTCCAGGGGTACTCCTCGTCTTCGCCGCGGATGAAGAGTGCCTCTGTGGGCAGGCCTGCGCGGTGCCATGCCTCGCGGGGGTACAGGGCGCCCAGCCAGCCGCCGCGGCTGGGAATGAGGTTGCCCGGCGGCAGTTCGCAGCGGCGGATGGCGTTTTTCCAGTGGTCCGGGCCGTTGCCGGTGATGGTGAGCGGCCAGCTGAGTTCATCTCCCTTCGTGGGGTCAATGACGGCGCTCATGCGCACGGTATCAGACTCTGCCGGTGCAGCCAGCAGATTTTCCAGGGTGCGTGGGCGGGGCCAGGAATCGTCATCCAGCACCCAGGTGAAATCAGCCTTGAGAGTGCCGAAGGCATAATCGAGGCCGCGGGCACAACCGCCAGCATTGCCGAGGTTCTTCTCCATCTGCAGAATGTGGAGTGTCCCTGCCGGGAAGGATGTTTCGGCGAGGCGGCGCGCCTCTGACAGAACGGAATCGTCTGCGCTGCCGTTGTTGATGATGACGATATGCTCCGGACGGCGGGTCTGCTGCGCCAGACGGCTCAGGCAGGTGAGCGTACGTTCCCTGCTGTTGAAGTGGGTGAATATGGCGCAAATAACAGGCACGCCCGATATTATGCCACCAGAATGGGCTATATGCAAGGCAAAAGCGGTTTTTATGCGCTTTTTCAGAACTTTGGGCTTGCAGCAGGGTGGGGGCTGTGCTATGGTCTCGCTCATCATGGAAGCTGATTCTCCTCACCTAAGAGGTTCATTGATTGTTTTTGAAGGCATTGACGGCACGGGCAAGTCAACGCAGGTAGAGTTATTGGCCCGTTATCTGCGCGCTCGTGGTATTGAGGTGGTGACAGGATTCGAGCCAACCCGGGGTCCTTGGGGAATGCGTGTGCGCGAGGCTGCTATGGCTGGCGACCGTCTCTCCATAGAAGAGGAAATCGCCTGTCTGTTGCAGGATCGGCGTGAGCATGTGCGCGAGGTGATTGAACCTGCTCTGCAGGCGGGTAAGTGGGTTCTGTTGGACCGCTACTATCTTTCCATGATGGCTTATCAGGGGGCCAGCGGTGCCAATGTAGAGGAAATTCGCGAGTGGAACGAGGCTTTCGCTACCATTCCGGATGTGGCGCTCTGGCTGGATATTCCCATTGAGCTCTCGCAGGAGCGTATGCATGCCCGCGGTAATGGTAAGGACGCTTTCGAGAATGAAAAATTCCTGACGGATTGCGCCGCTATTTACTCCGCCATGGAAATGCCCTGGCTGCACCATGTGGAGGCCGATGGCTCTGTGCAGGAAGTGCATGAACGCATTCTCGAGGTTATTCAGGAAGAACTGGGGGTGTAAAGCCGAAATCCTGATTTTGATTTTGTAAAACCAGTGCGCAGCCCTGGGTTGCGCCGGATAAGAAAACCCGCTCTGAGATGATTCTCAGAGCGGGTTTTGGTACATTTTTGGATTTATTTTACTCCTCGTATTCGGCCCAGCTGCTGCTGGTTTCCCAGACGCGGACGCGTTCCAGCCGGACGCAATCGCGCACCGGGTAGGTGCAGCTGCCGGCCTGGGCGTTTCTGAGGGCTGCGGCGGCATGCTGGAACACCACGCGGGCCATGGCCTCGCTGGTGGGGTCGCCTTGTTCGAAGGGGATGATGCGGTCGCCGTAGATGGCGCGGAACTTTTCGTAGTTCGGGTCATTGGTGTTCATGCAGAGCGCGTGGTCGAACTGCTCCAGAAACTCGCCCATCATTTCCTTGATGGCTTTGAAATCCATCACCATCTCGTGCGAGTCCAGAGACTCGGCGGCAAAGACCAGTTCCACGCTGCGGGTGTGGCCGTGCGGGAACTGGCAGTTGCCGGGGTGTTTGGAGAGCAGGTGACCGCTTTCCAGCTCGATGCTTTTGCAGATGCGGTACATTTAGTCGCAGATGGGGGTGACGCCCTTCTTGATGATGATGTTACCGTACTTGGCGGTCTCACCGGAGATGACACAGGCATAGGCCTGCTTGGCGCGCTCGTAGAAGGCGTAGCGTTCCATGCGCTCGATGGTGCCTTCGTAGCCCATGGCGGCTCGGTACTTGGCCTCTACGGTGGGGTCGAGGGTATCGCCGGGTACGGCTTCCATCATGATGACGGGAGTGGCGTAGCTATCCAGCTCGAACAGGGGGATGATGCCTTTGAGCAGGGTGTCCACACCCAGACCATCGGCGCGCACTACGGTGCTGTTGAAGGTGTGGGCAGGGAAGTGAGCATCGGAAAGCACGATCTCATCACCATGGCCCATTTCGGCCAGAATCTTGAGCAGGGCAGGAGATACAACGGGAGAAATTCCTTTTAACATAGCGCCTGTATCATGCCACAGGCGCGCGGGCGAGTCAATGAAAATGCTGAAGAAATTAAATGAAACGGTTTTTCCGGGTTGACCTGACGGCGGATTATGGTAAAATGCGAGATATGAGCACGAATGCCCAGAAAGATCTGACTCCGGTGGTGCCTCGCAAGTTCCGCTCGGTGTTCTTCATGCTGGTCAGCTGTTTTGCCCTGTGGGGACTGCTGAATAATATGACCGACAACCTGGTGCCGGCCTTCAAGAATATCTTCACCATTCCCCAGGAGCAGGCTGCTCTGGTGCAGGTGGCTTTCTACGGCGCCTACGCTGTGCTGGCTATTTTTGCTTCCATTCTTATTGAGGAATTTTCGTATAAGAAGGGCGTGCTGATTGGTCTTGGTGTATACATTGCGGGCGCTCTCTGCTACATTCCGGCTTGTATTCACCAGAGCTTTGAGATTTACTTCATTGCTATTTTCGTGGTGGCCTGTGGTTGCTCGGTGCTGGAGACTACCTGTAACCCCTATGTGATTTCCCTTGGCCCGGATAAGACGGCCGTGCGCCGCCTGAACTTTGCCCAGGCTTTCAACCCGGTGGGTTCCATTGCCGGTATTCTGCTGGCTCAGCAGCTCATTCTGAGCAACCTGAACCCCGCCACCGCTGACGAGCGCGCCGCTATGCCTGCTGAGCAGCTCAAAGAGATTGTGCACAGCGAGTTGTTCTGGGTGTGCGCTCCGTATGTGGGCCTGTGCGGCATTGCCTTTCTTATCTGGGTGTTCTTCCTTCGCGTGAAGGATACGCAGGAAGCCTCCACTGAGGCTCCCCAGCAGGGCAACGGCAGCGGTCTGCGCGTGTTTGTGGCTGCTCTGTTCGCCATTGTTCCTCTTACGGTGCTGTATTTCCTGTTCCCGGATATGGACAAGGTGCACTGGGTGCTGTACGGTACGCTGGGCCCGATTGTGTACCTGTTCCTGGTGGGTGACTACCGCAGCATGCTGTTCTCCCTGCTGAGGCAGCCGCGTTACTGGTGCGGTGTGATTGCCCAGTTCTTCTACGTAGGTGTGCAGATTGCTGCCTGGACCTATCTGAATGTGTACTGCTGTAAGGAAATGGGCGTGACTCCGGCTACGGCTGCTTCCTACTACCTGATTTCCCTCATCCTTTTCATTGCTTGTCGCTGGGTGGCTACCTACTACATGAAGAAGTTCAACCCCGCCAGCATGATGAGCCTGTTCGCCATTGCCGCAATTGCCTGCTGCGCCGGCACCATCTACCTGCCCAGCACGGTGCTCTTCAGCATCGGTGGTCTTGATTTCTCTGCCAATGTGCTCTGCCTCATCGCCATGTCCGGCTGCATGAGCCTTATGTTCCCCACCATCTACGGCATTGCCCTGGGTGGTCTGAACCAGCGCGATGTGAAGCTGGGTGCTGCCGGCCTTATCATGGCTATTCTGGGTGGCGCTCTCATCACGCCGTGGATGGCTGGCATCATCGGCGATGCTGATTCCTGCTGGCTGTGCCTGACCGCCGGTATGGATAACACCTGGGACACGAACCTGGGCACCAGCACGGCTGCTGTGCGTGCCTCGTTCATCGTTCCCGCCATTTGCTTTGCGGTGGTGCTGCTTTACAGCCTCATCTTCCGCAAGCCCACCACTTCCTCTGATAAATAACCATTTAACCCCAAACTGAACGTATATGAAGTACGATACATTACCGACCATTGGTATCCGCCCCACGATTGACGGCCGCCGTCTCGGCGTTCGTGAATCCCTGGAGGACCAGACCATGAACATGGCCAAGGCCGCCGCCGCCCTCATCGAGGCCAACGTGACGCACGCCAACGGCCAGCCCGTGAAGTGCATCATTGCCGACACCACCATTGGTGGTCCCGCCGAGGCTGCTGCATGCAACCAGAAGTTCGCTGAGAACAACGTGGGCTGCTCTCTTATCGAAGTCGGATCGTAGCCATGTCGTTCTGTGAGCCAAGGAGTTGGCACAATAATTTGTCTTCCTAAGACCGCTTGGCCCCCGACTTCCACCATTGGTGGTCCCGCCGAGGCTGCTGCATGCAACCAGAAGTTCGCTGAGAACAACGTGGGCTGCTCTCTTATCG
>JAZOTV010000196.1:0-3572 GCA_045657815.1 Akkermansia sp. | reverse complement strand
ACCCTGCCAGTTATTGAAGGTGAAGCGGGCGCGTTCCGGCAGGCAGTTCTCGCTCTTCAGCACGCGGTAGCGGGTGTAGCCGCGGGTGAAGTAATCGTACTCGGCATCGGAGCCGTAGTACTTCATATCCGTCAGCTCACTGGAATCCATGGCTGTGGCCAGGGTGGGAGTAAGCAGCTCCTTGCGGCTTACGGTCTTCACGGCGCAGGAGCTAAGGCCCAGCGCCAGCAGCATGATAGCGGGTATCAGTTTCTTCATGTTTTTTTCGTTGTGTTAAATGAGATTTATGCCAGATACGTATACAGCACGAACACCCAGTGTGCCACCACAGCTGCTACCAGGCCGCCGATGGTGTGGGCCCAGATAGCCTTGCTGGTCAAGTGGCGGTAGCCCAGAGTATCGAGCATGGCAGTGTGGGTGCTCAGGTAGCCGCTCCAGCACATGCCGATGGCGGTGAACACGGCAATGGCATTACCATCAACCCAACCGGCATTGATGAAGTTGGGAATCAGCCCCAGAGCTGCCCCCACTGCACCCAGAGCGGTGATGGGGAAAGCAATGAGATGCGGGTCCTGGAATCCGAAGAGAGTCTCGAACACCAGGCTGCACTTGGAACCAATCCAGGGCAGCAGCTGCACGCCCTCATAAGCTGCGCCGGTGAAGGTGCCACCGGCAGCCGGGCCGAAGGTCAGCAGCATCACCAGGGTGGAAATAATCAGCACGCCGGGGATAATGGCAATACCCACATCCACACCCGTGCGGCCACCATCCAGCAGAGAATCCAGAATACGCTGGAAGAGAGGCTTGGTATACTCATCAACCTTAGCCTCTGCCAGGTCAGTCACCTCGCAGGCAGGCTCCGTAGCAAACTCCGGCAGCTTCTTCAGGATGAAACGCTGCATCAGGCGGGTGGAAACAATGCAGCCGCACACCGCACCGAACAGGCCGATAAAGGGCTCAGCATAGAACCCCTGCCCCACCATGAACACAATGACCAGCAAGCCCATACCAAAGGCCGTGCCGAAGTTGGTAAGGGAAATAAACTGATACTTCTTGAAGTAGGAGCTGAAGCGCTTATCCTGAGCCAGAGCAATGATGGCAGGGTTATCGGAAAGGAAGGTCAGCACAGCACCCAGGGAAGCCACACCGGGCAGATTGAACAGCGGGCGCATGAGCGGCCGCAGCAGCTTCTCCAGCAGTCTCACCACACCGAACTCCACGAACAGGCGACCGATGGCACCCGTAATCACGCAGATAGCCATGAGGTAGAATACCGTGTTAAGCAGCAGGTCATGCGCTGTTTTCATGATGGTGTTCAGCATCTGAGGCGTCCCCATCTGGGAGGCAATGTAAGCAAACAGACCAAACACCACTACCAGGCAGATAATGCCCTGCGGTATATAACTATTGAGCTTGCGGAGGAAGTTTTTCATAACGATATAAGCCCGGGCGAACGGGCGCCCGGGCTTATACCATAACTCAAAATGTTGTGCAAGTGCAATGCGTGACTTACAATTCGTAATAAGTGTAGCCACTCAGCCCGTTGCGATAAGCCTCCAGCGCATCCCGGCGCTGGCGGGGGGAGATGAGCCCCTGCTCCACTCCTCGCTCGGCCAGATTACGGAACTTGGAAACCAGGTCCTTGGCATCGTACTTCACGTAGGAGAGCACATCGGCCACGCTGTCGCCCTCTTCCTCGTGTGTGAACACGGGGCGTCCATTCTCCAGGTGCACGCTCACCACATTCGTATCGCCCAGCAGGTTGTGCAGGTCGCCCAGCGTCTCCTGGTAAGCACCCACCATGAAGATAGCCACATAGTAATTCTCCTTGGGGTCAACTTCATGCAGAGGCAGAGACTTGGCCACGTCCTCGCGGTCGATGAAGTGATCCACCTTGCCATCGCAATCGCAGGTGATATCCACCAGCACAGCCTTCTGCGTGGGACGCTCGCACAGGCGCTGAATCGGCATCACCGGGAACAGCTGGTCTATGGCCCAGGAGTCCGGCAGACTCTGGAACACGGTGAAGTTGGAGTAGTAGTAGTCCACCATATTGTCGGACACCTCCTTCAAATCCTCGGGAATTTCGCTCATCTCCGCAATGCGGCGGGAGATAAGGCCCATGATGTGCCAGTAGATTGCCTCGCCCACCCCACGCTCGCGCAGCGTGGCGTTGCCGTGGTGGAACATGGCGCGCAGCTGGTCGCGGTAGTAGATGGCATCATTGTAGCACTCCTGAATGTTCTTGCGGGTCAGCATGCGGTGCGTCTCATCCAGCGCCAGCAGAATATCATTCGCATTCTCCGGCAGAGCAGGTGGCTGAGCCTCGCTGCCCGGGGCGCTGGTCACGTCCAGCACATTGAACACCAGCACCGCGTGGTAAGCAGACACCGCGCGGCCGGATTCCGTGACCAGGGTCGGATGCTCCACCCCATGCTTGGTGCAGAGTTCGCCCACCACCTCCACAATGTCTCGGGCGTACTCCTCGATGGAATAGTTACAGGAGGAATGGAAGTTAGTCTTGGAGCCATCGTAGTCCACAGCCAGGCCACCACCCATGTCCAGCGTGCCCATGGGAGCGCCCTCCTTCACCAGATCGATGTAGATGCGGCAGGCCTCAGTCAGACCGCCACGAATAACCGTCACGTTAGAAATCTGGCTACCCTGGTGGTAGTGCAGCGCCTTGAGGCAATGCAGCTTGCCCGCGGCCTTCAGTGTGTCTACCACGTCAATCACCTGCGCGGCATTCAAGCCGAACACCGACTTATCACCAGCGGATTCGCTCCAGTGGCCGGAGCCCTTGGAAGCCAGGCGCACGCGCACCCCCAGGTTCGGTTCCACACCCAGCGCCTCGGCGCGGCGCAGAATAGCCGGCAGCTCGTTCGGCATCTCCAGAATCAGACAGATTTTCATACCCATGCGCATGCCCATAAGCGCAAGGTCAATGAACTCATCGTCCTTATACCCGTTGCACATGAGAAATGATTCCGCATCGCGCATGTAGGCCATGGCGGCAATCAGCTCCGGCTTGGAACCGGCTTCCAGCCCGTAGTGATACTTCTGTCCATGAGCCACCACTTCTTCCACCACCATGCGCTGCTGGTTCACCTTGATAGGGTACACACCACGGTACTTACCCGTGTAACCGGCGGCCTTGATTGCCTTGGAGAAACTCTTATTCAGCTCATCGATACGGGCATGAAGCAAATCTCGGAAGCGCAGCAGCACCGGTACATTCGTGCCGCGCTCCTCCAGTCCCTTCATAAGCTCCGGCAGGCTCACCTCCTTGATGCTGCCATCTGTATCCACCAGGTGCACGTTCACCTCACCCGCCTTCGAGACGCTGAAGTAGTCATTACTCCAGTCCTCCACTCCGTACAGTTCGGCAGAATCGGCGGCTGTCCAGTTGCGGACCTTACGTTTGATAGGTGTTTTACGTGCGGGCATGACCTTGTGGTGCGTTACGTGTTCGCGCGTTATATATACCACCACGCCCCGCTTGTCAATCAGGAACTTCGGTGCAAACACACATTAACCTCTCATTTTCCACCTGTTTCACCCGCTAAAATCAA
>JAZOTV010000195.1:0-6758 GCA_045657815.1 Akkermansia sp. | reverse complement strand
AGCAGATATCTCACATGGGTGTTTCTTCTGGTGGCAGCCTGCGGACTGTTCAGCTGCCAGCATGCCCCCCGGCCCGGTTATACCGAGCAGCCGTATGTTGTGAAGAAGCGTCAGGAGCTCGCTAATCGGTTGCTGGAATTGCTGCCGCCCGCACAGCGCAGCAAGGCTGCTGTGCAGGAAGCCACCTGGCTGGCCGATACCGCCTACAAGGCATCTGCCGCCATCGCCCGTTACAATGACCCCGTGTTTGTGAACTGGCTCAACAACCGGGCTGTGAACACGCGCCATAACTACCGCCATCGTGGGCTCTGCTGGCATTACCAGCATGACCTGTACCGCGAGCTGCGCCGCCGCCGCCTGCAGTATTTTGAGCTGGGCTGCTGCCTGCGCGATCAGGGCAGGGGGGCAGAGCACCATGTGGTCTACATCAAATCCAAGGCAGGCAGCTGGCCATCCATTGTCATGCTTGATGCATGGTGGTCCGCGGGCAGGCTGCGCGTGGATGACGAGAGCAAGACCGATGGGTGGATGGATTCCCCAGCCACAACCCGGGTACTCAATACTATTTACCCGGCCGGGCACAACCGCCCCATAGAGCACTGGTCCATGGTGCGCACCGGCACCAAATACAGGGACTATATCTACAGCGACCTGCCTGCTGCCCGCAGCACCACCCAGTGGAAATACATGCAGGAGCAGATCAAGAAGGGACTCAAGGAGCGCCAGGGTAAGGCCTATGCCTATTAAAACCGCACCGGCAGCAGCGGCAAAATTCCCCGGAAATTGATTCCCGGTGGTCCGCAAAAGCTGTAGTTTACTCTAGCAAAATCCGGGCGGGCGCATATTTTTCTTGCAATGGCATGTCTAATCTCCTAAACTCATGCCGTGCAACAAATAGCTTTCAATGAAATCAGTGCGGCCGAAGTATCCGCCATTCCCGCCATGCAGCAGCTCAAGCTCTTCTTCTCCTTCAAGGTAGATGAAGGGTGCCTGAAGGGCGAGCCTACCGATCCGCGTTTTGGTATCGTGGAGCGTGAAGGCCGCCGCATTTATCGTTTCCGTTCCGATGCAGATGACTACCGCATCTACTTTACCGTTGAGAAGAACGCCGATGGTGATCCCGTGGTAGTAGTGCAGCGTGTGCTGCATGCAGACTCCCTGAAGGATTTTCTGTTCCGCAGCGGTATGGGGCACGATGCAGAGGATAAGAAGCTGGGCAACTCCCGCAGCTTCTGGAAATTGATAGAAGACGGCGAGAAGGCTGCCCGCAAGTAAGCGTCCGGCAGTGTCTCACCACCTGGCGGCATGAGCAGCCCCTTGCAGTACCTGTTGCAGATGCCGGCGCGCGTAGCGGCTGTGGCAGAGGTGACCCTTACCCAGCTGGTGCGCATGCGGCTTTTTCTGGTGCCGGCAGTGGTGGCATTCCTGTTCCTGGGGCTTCAGTTCATTCCCTACCAGGGGAATATCGGGGTAGAGTTTCAGGGGCTGGCCCAGCTGCAGTTCATCAAGGATGTGAGCCTGGGCTGCATGCAGCTTTTCGGGCTCATTTTCTGCGTGGCCGCCACGGCTCTGCTGCTGCCGCGCGATACAGAGGATCGTATCCTCTACACCATCCTTTGTAAACCTGTACCCCGTTTTGATTATCTGGCCGGCAAAGCCCTGGGGGTAATCGCCCTGCTGGTGCTCATGACCGGCACACTGGATGCCCTCATGAGCCTCATTCTGGCACACCGGGAAGCCGGAATCTGCGCAGAGCTCACGGCTGCCCTGGGGGCAAATGGTTACAGCCAGGAGGAGATAGCTCCCTACCTGGAGCAAGTGCACGCAGCTGGCAACAGCTGGAACACCCAGCGCGGCGTGCTGGCCACTCTGCTGGGCTACAGCGTGCTCACCACCCTCACCCTGCTTATCTCCTGTTTCACCAGCGGTACCATTGTCAGCATCATCTTCGGGCTGGGGGCCTACTTCATCGGCATGTTCCAGGAAATGCTCTTTGCCGCCATATCTGCCGGGCAGGGCACCACTGCTGCCATGCGCCTGGCAGAGCAATGCTGCGCAGTGCTGCTGCCGGATTTCGGCCTCTTCTCCGTGGGTGATACCGCCTCTGCCGGGGCGGTGCTCAGCTGGTCCCTGCTGGGCGGGCTGGCGCTGATAGCCGCCGGCTACATGCTGCTTCACCTGCTCATTGCCACCTGGCTTTTCAGCAAAAAGGAATTCTGATATACCCATGATGGACGAGCTGAGAATCCGCGCTGCCGCGGGTGATATTGACTCCTGCCTGCATCTGGCCAAAAAGCTGATACGTGGCCGCGGCGAAGGGCGCAACTTCGAGGAAGCCGTGGAGTGGTTTGACCGCGCTGCCCGTGGCGGATGTGCGGATGCCCTTTACTGGCTGGGCAAGTGCTATCTGAAAGGCCTGGGATGCCCGCGCGATGTCTCCGGCGGCTGCAGTTGCCTGGAGCGCGCTGCTCAGCAGGGGCACGCCGGCGCTGCCCTGAAGCTCGGGGAATGCTTCGAACGCGGGGTTGGGGCGCCGGCCAGTTCGGAACTGGCGGCATATTGGTACCGCAAAGCCGCCGCCCGTGGGGAACCCCGTGCCTTTGACAAGTTGCTGAATTTAGCCCGGAAGAGGCGATGAATCAGCACTTTTTGCTCGCCAATCCCGCAGCGGTTGTGGTATTATCAATCTGAACGTATTTAGAATATTATGCGTACCTGGTTCGTTGGAACAGTGATGGGTGTTGTGTGTGGCCTGGTAAGTATCATCCAGGCCCAGGAGGAAATGGTACCTGTGGTCACACCGGCGGCAGAGTCTGCCTGCGTCACGCATGGTGCCCCGGCCGTGCCCAGTGTGGAGGAAATCCGGGCTGAGGCACAGGCCAAGGAAGCCCTTATTAAAAATCTCAAGCTCTGCACCTCTGCAGAGAATGCCCTGCTCATTGCGGCGGAATCCATGAGTCTGGAGGCTCTGCAGACCTACTTGTCCCGGGAGCACCATGCCTACGATGGGCACAGCGTGCTGGAGCATGCCGCCATGAAAGTGAAATTTGCCCTTCCCATGCCGCACAAGCCCTGCCCGGAGTGCGGCAAGATTGTGTACCACGCAGATCCGAATGGCCAGCTGCCTGCCTGGACCCACCACTATACCGACGGCAAGCTTCAGTACAGCCGATTCCCCATCCCCCTGCAGATTTATGCCAAGGCAGAGCAGGGCATGGGGCTGTGGGATAAGCTGGTGCACCGCGTGAAGGTAGATAACTTCAACCTGGCGGCCACCCTTATCTTCCTGATGGCCATTATGCACACCTTCATGGCCCCCATGTTCCAGAAGTGGGCACACCACATGGAAAAGGCCCACAAGCAGAAACTGCGCGAAAACAAGTTCCGCATTCTGCACCCGGAGCAGCGCATGCCTGTCTCCTTCGGCAGCACCCTGTGCCACTTCCTGGGTGAGGTAGAAGTCGTGTTCGGTCTCTGGATTATCCCCTTCGCCTTCGTCTGCCAGCACTATTACAGCATGGATGACTTCCTGCGCTATATCGACCGCGATACCAGCTTCACGGAACCGCTCTTCGTGGCTGTCATCATGGTGATTGCCTCTTCCCGCCCCATCTACCGCCTGGCCGAGAACACCCTGAAGCTTGGTGCCAGCCTGGGCGGCGGCACCCCGGCTGCCTGGTGGCTTTCCGTGCTCTGCATTGCCCCGCTGCTGGGCTCCTTCATCACCGAGCCCGCCGCCATGACCCTGGCAGCCATTCTGCTGGCCAAGAAGTTCTACCACCTCAAGCCGGCACCCTCTCTGTGCTATGCCACCCTGGCACTTCTCTTCGTAAACGTATCCGTGGGCGGCACCCTCACCCACTTTGCAGCCCCGCCCATCGTGATGGTGGCTGGCAAGTGGAACTGGGACATGGCACACATGTTCGTTCATTTCGGCTGGAAAGCCATCATCGGCATCGTCATTTCCAACGTGATTTACTTCTTCATCTTCACAAAGGAATTCAAGCGTCTGGCCGAAGTGCAGCGCCTCAACAGCGCCTTCGACAGCGCAGTGCCCACCTCCTGGGAAGACCGTCAGGATGTCATCCCCGCCTGGGTGTATGGCGTCTCCATCTTCTTCCTGGTGTGGACCGTGTATTTTGCCCATCATCCGGCCATCTTCATCGGTGGTTTCCTCTTCTTTCTGGGCTTCACCATGGCTACGCCGCAGTACCAGAACGCCTTCTCCATCAAGGTGCCTCTGCTGGTGGCCTTCTTCCTTGCCGGCCTGCTCATCCTGGGCGGTGTGCAGGGCTGGTGGATGCAGCCTGTGCTGCAGGCACTGGCAGACCTGGGCGCCACTGCCACCATGGGTCTGGCCAGCATCCTGACCGCCTTCAATGACAACGCCTCCGTCACCTTCCTTTCCAGTACCGTGCCCAACCTGCCGGAGCATATCCGCTACGCCATTGTGGCCGGCGCTGTGACCGGTGGCGGTCTCACCGTGATTGCCAACGCCCCCAACCCTGCGGGCCAGGCCATTCTGGGCAAGTACTTCAAGGACGGTATCAGCGCCCTGCAGCTCTTCCTCTGGGCCGCACTTCCCACCTTCATCATCTTCTGCCTGTATAACTTCATTTATTTCGGCAACTAAAGACTTATGTTCACTGGACTCGTGGAATGCACCGGCAAGGTGCTGGAGCGCACCCCCGTGGCATCGGGCGCGCGCTATGCGGTGGAAATCCCCTTTGCGGCAGAACTAGCCCTGGGCGATTCAGTGGCGGTGAATGGCTGTTGCCTCACCGTCGATAAGGTGGATGGCAACCGGGTGGAATTCGACCTCCTCACCCAGACTATGCGCGTCACCAGCCTGGGTGAGCTGCACGCTGGCTCCCTCTGCAATCTGGAGCGTGCCATGGGTGGCAATGGCCGCTTTGGTGGCCACTTTGTCATGGGTCATGTCGATACCACCGGAAAGGTCAGTTCCATCATTCCCGTGGGGCAGGACCACATGGTGCGCATCCGTATACCGCAGGAATACATGCGCTACGTCATCGATAAAGGCAGCATCGCTATCGATGGTGTCTCCCTCACCGTGGCCAATATCACCGGCCCGGATGAGCTCGAATTCTGGATTACCCCGCACACCTGGGAGCGCACTATCATGCACTGCTACTCCCCTGGCAGCATCGTCGATATCGAGGTCGACATGATTGCCAAATACGTGGAAAAACTTAAACTCCACCAGTAAGCTGGTAAACGAAAAACCGCCTGAGGAGGATATCCCGGGCGGTTTTCTTCATTCTCGAATCTACTCAGTCTGCGCTCATACCGTTGGCCTTGAGCACCTCCCAGCCGCCTTCCAGCACATGGATGGGGGCTTCGATGATGCCGAGTTCGCGCAGCTCTGCGGCAATTTCCTCGGCGGCGGTGCATTCACCCGTGCAGAACACCACAATGCATTCCTGGCGATCTGCGGCCTCGATAAGGCGGCCGATGGCTGCATCAATCAACTGCTGCAGGTCAGCCCCCTTGCGGATGGGGAACATGCGGTTATCCGGCAGCATGAGGTGGTTCAGCTCAAAATCGGCCTGGCTGCGGGCATCCACCCACACCACGCGGTTATTGTAGCGCGTGGAAATCGTCTCCAGGCAGATACGCCCCTCCGGCAGCTTCTCCTGCACACAGGCGGGGATGCGCCCCGGCTCAAAGATGAACTTATCTGCCCAGCCCAGCACAATAGCCAGAATGAGCATCATAATACCGAGCCGTATAGCTTGTGTGAATGTATCCTTCATATCCGGAGAAAGAAAATAAGCTCACAACGTGGTGCTGTGAGCTTTCTTAGTAGGGCTACAGGGACTCGAACCCCGAATAGCGGTGCCAGAAACCGATGTGTTGCCAATTACACCATAGCCCTGTGTTCTTGGAACGGCGGGAGTATATACCTTTTGCCCCCATCCGTCAAGCGAAATCCGTAAAAATTCTGCAAAAACAGAAAATTTTTACCGCTGTTTCTGAATCCAGACCAGGAGAAGGGCAATATCTGCCGGGGTGATGCCGGGAATTCGGGCAGCCTGGCCAATGGTGCCGGGGCGCACGCGGTTCAGGCGCTGGCGGGCCTCGGTCTTCATGGCAGGGATGGCATCGTAATCAATATCGGCGGGGATTTTCTTGTCCTCCTGGCGCTGGAGCCGGGCAGCGGCGGTGCGCATGCGGTCAATGTGGCCGGAGTAGGCAATCTCTGTGGCGATGGGTTCCCAGAGTTCATCCGGATACTGGGAGCGGAGGGGCTCCGGGAGCTCGTGCCAGTCATTGCCGGGGCGGCGGAGCCAGAGCTCCAGCGAAACGCCGTCCACGCGCTGCTGGTGGGCGCGGGCAATACCCTGGTCGATAGCATCCTGGCGCTCTGCAGCGGCGCGGCCCTGTTCCTCGCTCACCAGACCCAGTTTTGCAGCCAGGGGGGTGAGGCGCAGGTCGGCGTTGTCCTGGCGCAGCAGCAGGCGCATTTCTGCGCGGCTGGTGAACATGCGGTAGGGCTCATCCGTGCCGCGGGTGACGAGGTCATCTATCATCACACCCAGGTAGGCTTCATCACGGCGCAGGATGAGGGGGGCCTCCCCGCGCAGGGCCAGCATGGCATTGGCACCCGCCAGCAGACCCTGGCCGGCGGCTTCCTCGTAGCCGCTGGTGCCGTTGATCTGCCCGGCAAAGTAGAGACCGCGCACGCGTTTTGTCTAAGTCGGGGGCCAGGCGGGCTTAGGGAGACAAATTATTGT
>JAZOTV010000194.1:0-12225 GCA_045657815.1 Akkermansia sp. | reverse complement strand
TACGGGGGCAAGGATGGCCAGCACGGAGCCGACGGGGGCAAGGAGGTTTTCGAGGGTGCTGACAATGGGGTTGCCGAGACCGGCGGAGGTGCTGGTGCTGGCTGCGCGGGTGGCGGTGGTGCCGAGCTGCACGGTGCCGGCTACGCCCGCGCCGGCAATGATGCCGGTGCTCCACTGGAGCCAGTTGGGCAGGTCGCCGAGCATGCCGCCGGTGACAAAGGCGCCGGCTATGAGGGCGGCGGGGCCTGCGATGGCATCGAGCGCGTTATCGACTACGGGGATGTAGTAGGAGAGCACTTCTGCCAGGGTGGCGGCGCACAGGCAGCAGATGGCGGCATTGGAGCCGACCCAGGCCAGGTTTTCATCGATGCTGAGGCCGCCGAAACGCACGCCGAGCGCCATGACAAGCAGCGGGACAAAGACCCGGAAACCGCAGGCTGCGGAGAGGGAAATGCCTACGCAGAGCGCCAACCCAAGCTGGAGATAGTTGATATCCATATACTCAGGAGGCGAGAGCGGATATGATTTCCTGGACGATGGCGTCCTCGGGCACGAGGCGGCCTTTGCCGGAGGTGCCGCAGGCGAGCATGCCGTCCTCGGCGGGGCCGATGATGCGGTGTTGCGGGCGGGCGGCGAGGGTGGCGGCGTTGGCCTGGGTGGCGGGGTGGTCCCACATGAGGCCATTCATGGCGGGGAAGATGAGGACGGGGCCGCGGTAAGCCAGGTAGAGGCTGGTGAGGGCGTTCGGGCACTGGCCGTGGGCCATGCATGCCATGGTATTGGCAGAGGCAGGCACCACAGCCAGCACGTCTGCGCGCTGCGCCAGGTCAATGTGCACGGGAACCCAGCTTCCGGTTTCATCCTCAAATGTGGTGATAACCGGGTTGCGGGAGAGGGTCATGAGCGTGAGCGGGGTGACAAACTCCAGCGCGGCCGGGGTGCAGACGCAGTGCACCTCGTGCCCGAGCCGGACCAGGCGCGAGGCCACACCGGCGGCTTTATAAGCGGCAATGGAGCCACAGATTCCCAGAACAACTGTTGCCATGACCTTTGGGGGTTAGAAGTGGTATCAGCAGGCGGCGGGGTCGAACTCCACAATCATGTTGACCTCAACCGCCACGCCCAGGGGCAGACTGGCTACACCCACGGCCGAGCGCGTGTGCGCGGCGGCGGGGCCGAACAGCTCTACCAGCAGGTCAGAGGCGCCGTTGAGCACCTTGGCCTGGTCGGTGAAATCGGGGGTGCAGTTTACAAAGCCGTTCACTGCCACAATCTTGCGCAGCGGGGCAAAGCTGCCCAGCTCTGCCTGAATAACGGCCAGTCGGTTCAGTATGGCGGCCTGGGCGGCGCGCTGTCCTTCCTCAATGCTCACGCTGTCACCCAGCTTGCCGTAGATGGCCACATCACCGTTGATGGAGATGCCGCCGGAAAGGTGCAGGTAGTTGCCGGTGCGGATGCACTGCACATAGGAACCGACAGGTGCGGGAGCGGGGTTGAGCTTCAGCCCCTTCTTTTCGAGTACTTCAACGTTGAATTCCATATCCTGAAATAGGTGTTTATCGGGTTTGATGTCAGCATACACTGCTGCGGGCTGCTTGGCAAGGAAAAACAAAGAAGCCCGGCAAGTGAACTTGCTGGGCTTCTTTGACTCCGGCGGTTGGGATCGAACCAACGACCTAATGATTAACAGTCATCCGCTCTTCCGCTGAGCTACGCCGGATTTTGCTTACCTCGTTGCCGGGGTGCGGACAGATATTACTACTTTGTCGGCTTCATTGCAAGACTTTTTTTGCAGAAAATGCAATTTTTATTGCAAAATGCCCCGGGAAGAGGGTAAAATACCCCCATGAACAGCCAGAATTCACAGCCTTGGACCCTTCGTTTCCGAGTTTTTGGTATATCGGTGCAGATTTTGCCTGTTTCCTGGGTGGTGCTGGCCTTATTGGGCGGTGCCATGCGGGTGAACGATGCCGGCAGCCTGTCGAATGTGCTGCTGTTTGTGCTGGCGGGCATGCTTTGCCTGCTGGTGCATGAATTCGGGCATGCGCTGGTGGGGCGCTGGGCCGGGGCTGAGGTGGCGGGTGTGGAAATCGCCGGCATGGGCGGCACCACTTCTTATGTCACCCTGCCGCCGCACCGCAGCGGATATTTTCTGATGACACTGGCTGGTCCGCTGGCCTCTCTGCTTCTGGGGGCGGTGCTGGGTGTGTGTTTTGGTATGCAGCTTGGCAATGTGTGGGCCGGGGTGCGCTATGCTTTTCTGATGCCCTGGCAGGACACGCTGCCGCTGGAGCTGCAGCAGCAGCTGGTGCTGGGGATATACCAGTATGAGCTGTCTCCCATGCTGTTGCAGGCTTATTCCACCGGTATTCTTATCTGTTTCTGGTGGAGTTTGTTCAATCTGCTGCCGCTTTTCCCGCTGGATGGCGGGAGGCTTCTTGGTTCTGTGCTGAATAATTACCTGGTGCCCTGTGTGCTGGGGTTGGTGGGTAGCGCAGTGCTTGCGTTCTGGACTCTCCTGGCCGGGCAGTGGTTCAATGTCATGATTCTCGGCTATCTTGCCTTCATCAACTGGCAGTATTTCCGCGTGCTCCGCAGCCGGAAGACGCAGTCCCGGCCATAATAACAAGGTGCAGAGAGGCACCGGGCTCCTTTCTCAGGTGGGAAGGAGCAGGCTTACGGGGTTGTACAGCAGCTCTCTCAGGCGGGCGGCAATGCGGTTGGCCTCTGCTGCCGGAATGGCGGTGGAGATGTAGAAGGTGTAGGGCAGGTCAAAGTTGCTGAGCTGCTCGCCGCCGGCGCGGATGCCTACTTTCGGCTGCTTGCCGCGGGCCACGAAGCCGAAGGACGGGCGCTTGCCGCTGGCAATGTAATCCACCACCTGCTGGCGGGAGGTGGCGGCATCGCACACAGCGATGTGGGGGGAGAAGGATTCGGGGATACCCACCTTGGTGTGCTGGGTATCGCGGGCCAGGCGGTAGATGCTTTTCTGGGCGGCGTTCCCGATGGCCACCACCTCGTTACCGGCATCCTGGAAAAGCAGCACATCCACCTTGCCATCTGCCGGCATCCACACAGGATGACTGGTGCAGGCCTTCACCACGGCGCGCACAATGTAGTCAAACAGGGAATAGCGCTTCTCCAGCAGTTTTTCGCACTGCACGGCAATGGGCAGGCTGATGCGGGCCAGTGCGGCCATGTTCACCTCGTGGTCATACACATAGTACCCGTCAATTTCCGGGCGCGTGGGCGAGGTGGCAAAGTCATTCACCACCGTGCACCCGCGGCTGACCGGGGCAGTGGTGGGTTCCACCACATCTGCTGCCATGATTCTGCCGCGGGGACCGCTTCCGCGCAGTGCGGCGGGGTCGATTCCTTTGTTCTTGCAGAGTTTTGCGGCCAGAGGAGAGATAAGCATGGTGATGGAGTGGGGGTAAAGTGGAGCGGGGTGCCGCAGCACCCCGCTTGTTGGTTAAGGATTAAACTCAGGCCTGGTAGCGCAGCTCACCGTCGATGATGGTCATCACGGTGTCATACTCGGCGTTGAGTACTACCATATCGGCGGTGTAGCCGGGGGCAATCTTGCCCAGGTCATGCAGGCCGAGGCTCTGGGCCTGGTTCCAGGAGGTGGCCTTCACCAGCTCGCTGAGGGGCTGGCCGGTCAGTTCCTGAATGTTCTTGAGGCCCTTGGCATAGCGCAGGGTGGAGCCGGCCAGGTTGCCGCTTTCCAGGCGGGCCACGCCGCCCTTCACGATGATGGGCAGGCCACCCAGCTGTCCGGGGCCATCGGGCATCCAGGAGCAGGCCAGGGAGTCGGTAATCATAATCAGCTGGTCGATGCCCTTGTTGCTGAAGGTCAGCTTGAGCATGTCCTCGCAGAGGTGAATCTTGTCGCAGATGATTTCAATCTTCACGTCCTTATCCAGCATGCCGGAACCCACCAGGCCGATTTCGCGGTGGTGCTGCGGGCTCATCTGGTTGCAGAAGTGGGTGAGGTGCTTCAGGCCGGCAGCCTTGGCCTTCTTGAAGTCGGCATAGGTGGCGGCGGAGTGGCCGGCGGAGCAGGTGATACCGGCGGCGGTGGCCTTGTTGATGAAATCGATGGAGCCGGGCATTTCCGGGGCCATGGAGATGAGCAGCACCGGGTAGATATCATTCAGCATGGCTACTTCCTCGTAGTCGGCGGGGCGCACGAAAGCGGGGTTCTGGGCGCCGCACTGCTTCGGGTTGATGTAGGGCCCTTCCAGGTGCACACCGGGGGTCTTGGAGCCGGTGGGAGCAGCGGCGTATTCCTTCACAACGGTGCAGACATCGGCCAGGGTCTTGGTGCCCAGGGTCAGGGTGGTGGGCAGCCAGGTGGTCACACCTTCCTTCATCTTGCAGTCGGCGATGGTGCGGATGCTCTCCACCTTGCAGTCGCAGGTGTCGCAGCCGCCGGCGCCGTGGGAGTGGATGTCGATGAAGCCGGGCATGAGCATGTTGCCGCCGGCATCGATGGTCTTGTCGGCCTCGGCGGTTTCACCGGGCTGCAGCACAGCGATGATCTTGTTACCTTCCACAAGAACGGAACCACCGGGCAGGTCAATGCCGGGGGAGATGATACGGGCGTTCGTGATGAGTGTCTTCATAATCGGAATATAAGGGTATGACAGGAGGGGATTCTCCTGCTTACGCGTTCAGTTTACCCATATCTCCACCATGAAGCAAGGAAAAAGAAAGGGCTGGCGGGCTTTTTTTTGCTCAGAGCAGGGCGTTTTTTGAACTTGCATCAGGGGCTGATATAGAGTACGATTCCGGCACCACGCAGCATTGCCGGATATGAGCCAGGAAACCACCGACAGAATTGACTTGAAAGCAGGCGCTTCCGCGCATACGGGTACCAATGTGGTCATGCCGCAGGCCCCGAATGTGGAGAAGAGTCTGCTGGCTATGATGACGATTGACCCTTCCAACATTGTCTCGCAGTGTGTGTCCAAGGGCATGACGACGGATTTCTTCTATATTCCGGCGCATAAGATACTGTGGGAAATTTTCCGCGACCGCTATGACAAGGGCATTCCGATTGATGTGACCTCGGTCATGCAGCACCTGGCAGACCGCAACAAGCTGGAGGCCGTGGGCGGTGCCTCGGGGCTCATGGATGTGTTCTCCTACGCCACGAACACGGGCCTGTTCAACCTGCATTTCGAGACACTGAAGGAGAAGTATGTGCGCCGCGCCATCATCCTGACAGCCAATCAGGCCAGTGAATCGGCCTACACCAGCGAGGCCGAGGTGGATGCCCTGCTGGATGAAACGGAAAAAGCCGTGCTGGAAATCCGCCAGAGCACGAACAAGGGTGGCGAGTGGAAGCTGAGCACGGATATTGCCGCTGCGGTGAGCAACATGGAGCGCATGATGAGCAGCAAGGGCGAGGTGCTGGGCCTCACTACCGGTTACCCCCGCCTGGATTCCATGATTAACGGCCTGAAGGGCGGTGAGCTCTTCATTATCGCTGCGCGTCCCTCCATGGGTAAGACCTCTTTCCTGCTCAATATCATGGAGCACCTGGCGCTGAACGTGAAGAAGCCCATTCTCATCTTCTCCTGCGAAATGCCCAGCGTGCAGCTGGTGGAGCGTCTGCTTTACGCCCGCAGCGGCGTGAGCAAGCAGCTCCTCATCTCCAAGCAGGGCGGCATGGCCAAGGAGGACATGAAGCGCCTCAAATATGCCATCAACGAACTGCGCGCCAGCAAGATTGTGATTGATGATACCGCAGCTATCTCCATTGCCGAGCTGCGCGCCAAGGCTCGCCGCGTCATGCGTGACCACCCGGATCTCTGCGCTATCGGCATTGACTACCTGCAGCTCATGCGCTCGCACACCAAGCAGGCTCAGAACAGCCGCGAACGTGAAATCGCAGAAATTTCCGGCGGTCTGAAGAGTCTGGCCAAGGTGCTGAACCTGCCCATTCTGGCGCTGGCCCAGCTGAACCGTGGCCCGGAAAACCGCCCCGGTAAGAACAAGGGCGTGCCCATGATGAGTGACCTCCGTGAATCCGGCGCCATCGAGCAGGATGCCGACATGATTGGCCTGCTGTACCGCATGGCCTACTATGCGGAGGATGATGAGGACCGTGAGAACATGGGCTCCGATGCCAATTTGTCGCTTTCCAAGAACCGTAACGGCCCTACGGGTGATATTCCGCTGACCTTCATTCCGGAACTTATGCGATTCACCCCGCGCATCCCGCGCCCTGACGAAGAGGAAGAGGGCTGATGAGGCGGAGTGTTCCAGTGCTGATGCTTGGTCTGCTGGTGCTGCTTCTGGCGGCGTGTCAGCAGTTTCCCGGGCCTGCCACGCCCGCCGTGGTGCTGGATATCGGTCATACTGCCGAGTATCCCGGAGCCCGCACCCCGGGCAAGGTGGATGGCCGGCGCCTTTCAGAGTGCGAATTCTGGTACGAATACAGCTACTACACCAAGAAGGTGGTGGAAGCTGCCGGGTACCCCTGCGTGGTGTGCAACCGCGGGTATCTGGCAGATGATGAACGCTATGAGGAGTGGGCAGAACGCGCAGAGGTGCAGCAACTCAGAAAGCGCGAAAAACCGGGGAAACGCTATCCCTCCCGCTATTTCCCGGATCGCGTGGCGGCCGGTATCATCAGCGCAGATTATGCGGTGTATCGCCAGGCTCCGGCCATGGTGTTCCTGCACCACAACAGCAATGGCAACGGCTGGCGCCGCTACCGGCAGGATTCCATCATCCTGGCCAGTCGCTACAACGGTGTGCCGCTGGCTCAGGCCATTGCAGACTCCCTGAATTCCCGCTGCCTGAATCATGGCCTGCCCAACAAGGGGAAACAGTGCCAGGTGGAGACCCGGTATCTGGATGCCTCCCGCGGCGGCGGCTGGCTGAATGTGTGCGATGATGCCGGTATTCCCGCCGCTATTGTGGAGGCTGCTTTCCTGAATAACCGCCAGCACGCCCGCTACCTGGCCGACCCGGAAAATGCCCGCCGTTATGCGGAAGCCGTGGGCCACGGTATTGTGCACTACCTGCGCACGCAGAGCGGCACGGTACACCACCGCCGCCACAATGTGAACGAGCCGGATGAAGGCTCTTTCGGCTACGCCCGCGAATCCCGCCGCCTGGATGTGCCCGGTGCTAAGCTGCTGCTGTGAAGAAACAGAACCGGAGTTTTTTTCTCAATGTTTTTTCGAGCAGGGGAGACTGCCCATAGCAACAACTAAGAAGTGGTATATTTTGTGAATGACATAGGCTGCGCTAATAGCCAGAATCAGGCTGGCGATGGAAAATAACACGTTGTTGAGAATGGTGGAGTGTAGTTGAGAGATGTAGCCAATGTGGTACAGAATGGCTCTGATGATACGCTGACAGGGAACGTGGGTCAGGTATATCAGGAAAGATAATTCAGAGAGCCATATAATCAGCTTTTGTGGTGCTGGATTCCATTTGGAAAAAATACAGAAGAGCAGGAATGTAAGAATCAGGATTGGGAAATATGAGTTTATTCCTATGTTGTCATATATGTTCGTATTTTGAGAGAACTTGATGAAGAGGAATGCAACACTGGCTGTAATTGTAATAAGGGTGGCTGTCAGTAGCTTCTTTTGAGATGGTAGTTTGTTTTGACGGGCGAGTGTGAGTAGAACTGCCCCCAGAATGAAATGTCCAAGCCAGCACACGGCAGATAGAGGGTGTGTGAGGTGCAATTTACACATGTTTACATACACATTCAGAATAAGAAAGAATGTGCCGATTAGAGTAATCTTTTTTATAGTGATGTGTTGCCATAACCTGGACAGAAAGGGTAGAACGAAGTATAGTCCAGGGAGCATGCAGAGATACCACAGGGGGGTAGCAGCCCCATTGCCGTACCATTTTAATGTTTTGGAAAGTAATTCAAGTCCGGTGAATTTGTTCCATAAGTCAGTCTCCCAGAAGAAGGCCAGGGTAAAAAAGAGCAGGGAAAGGGGGAACAGTTTTTTTAAACTATGAGCCCAGAATTGAAGAGCTGAGGTGTTTCTGGCATTGGGGATAAGAAAAGCGCCGCTCATCAGTACAAAAAGGGGTACTGCTGATAATACCAGCGTATAGACGATAGCCGTGGTGAATATATGTGCTGGAGAGGCATTTGCTTCCATGAACCAGGCATGGTTGATGACTACCATAATGGCTGCAATGCTCCGAAGATATTCCAGCCCCATGTGTCTGGAGCACTTTGTCTTGTCCTTTGTTGGGGTGTTCATGAGGGATGCGTATTCAGTTAATTTCCGGCATGGAAATGATGCGCGGGGCGGTGGTGGCCAGCAGGCGGAGCAGGGGGCTTGCCGCCCATGCTGCCAGCATCTTGAAGATGCTGCAGAATACCAGCAGCCCGGGTATATCGCTGCAGTAGGCCAGCAGAAGCAGCGCCGGTAGCGCAATGATGCGCACCTTGAGCCCGCGGGGGGCTGCCGCCATGTGAAATATATTGAATAGTGCGGCGCAGAACACACTTACCCCCAGTATGAGCGGTAGTTCACCCTGCCGGTACAGCAGTGCCTGGCCAGTGAGGTGCGTCCAGACCTGGCAGATGGGAATAAGCGGGGCAAAAAGGGCTGCAACCCGCAGCAGCCAGCGGCTCAGCCAGATACCCTGGTTGGCCAGCAGCACAGGCTGGCACCAGGCCGCCATCACCGCCAGCAGCGCGATGCACCACAGCAGCAGCGCAGAGGAAAGCATGCCGCATGCTATACCTGCCAGCGGCAGCCGGAGCGGCATGAGCGCCAGCTCAGCCAGCGCGAGCCCGGCACTGGCTACCAGGGAATAACGGGTGAGGGTTGCCAGCGCGGCTATGCCACGCTTCACCGGCGGCAGCAGGTGGTATTCAATCTTCTCCATGGGCTGTGTTCTCTGCAACCGGCGCCGGAACGGGAGCAAATCCCATGGGGAAGCGGGCCTTGCCGCTCATGTCGGTCAGCACGCGGCACTGCGTGTACCCCAGCTCCTTCATGATTTCCTGCGTGGCGGGGCCCTGGTCATGCCCTACCTCCAGCATCACCAGGGCGCGGGGTGCCAGGTGGGGCAGGGCATCCTTCAGAAACCGGCGTACGATATCCAGCCCATCCGGGCCGCCGTACAGCGCCGTGGCGGGGTCATGCTGCACCTCGATGGAGACCTCCTCACCCTCCGGTACGTAGGGCAGATTGGCCAGCACCAGGTTGAACAAGCCCTCCGGCGGGCGCACCGCGCCTTCCTCCGGGGAGTCCCAGGCGGTGAAAAGGTCGCTGCGGTAGGTCTTGACGCGGGCTCCCAGGGCGGTGGCGTTCTCCAGGGTGAGAGAAAGGGCCGCTTCCGAGATATCAGCCATGATTACCTCCGGCGCCTGGCGGGCCAGCTCCAGCGCCAGGGTGATACCGATGATGCCGCTGCCGCAGCCCATATCCAGCACGCGCATGCCCTGGCTGCGCGGGGCCATCTGCAGGGCAAACTCCACCAGTTCTTCGGTCTCCGGCCGGGGGATGAGGGCGCGGGCATCGGTGCGGAACTCACGGCGGTAGAATTCGGTGCTGCCCAGCAGGTGCTGCAGCGGTTCGCCCTGTGCGCGGCGGCGCAGCAGCTCGCGCAGCTGGCTTAACTTATCCTCCGGCAGCGGGTCATCATAATGCAGGTAAAGCCAGGTTTTGTTCACGCCCAGCACATGCACCAGCAGGCTCTGCATGGAGTGGCGTGCGCCTTCCACTCTGCGCTCTTCCAGATAGGCGGTTCCGCTGTTCAGAATATCCTGAATGGTTTTCATGCCGGGTGCTTATTTAAGTTCGTCCATGCGTTCCTCCATCTCCACATGCTGCATGCGGGAGATGATGTCATCCAGCGCGCCGGTGGTGAGCACAATGTCCAGGTTGTAGGCCGTGTAGCCGATGCGGTGGTCGGTGAAGCGGTTCTGCGGGAAATTATAGGTGCGGATTTTCTCTTCGCGGCCGCCGGAGCCGATGAGGGCACGGCGCTGGGCGGAGTAGGATTCCTGCGCCTCGCGCTGCTTCATTTCGAACAGGCGGGCGCGCAGAATGCGCATGGCGGTTTCCTTGTTTTTCAGCTGGGAGCGGCCGTCTTCGCAGCGCACCATGATACCCGTGGGCAGGTGGAAAATCTGCACGGCGGATTCCGTGCGGTTCACATGCTGGCCACCGGCACCACCAGCGCGGCAGGTTTCAATGCGCAGATCCTCCTGGCGGATAACCACGTCCACCTCCTCGGCCTCCGGCAGCACAGCCACTGTGGCGGTGCTGGTGTGAATGCGGCCCTGGGTTTCGGTGGCAGGCACGCGCTGCACTCGGTGCACACCACTCTCATATTTCAGGTAGCGGAACACCTCCTCGCCGGAAATGCGGACAGTCACCTCCTTGAAACCGCCGATGTCATTCGGGCTGGCATCCAGCACTTCCACACGCCAGCCGCGGCTCTCCGCGTAGCGCTGGTACATGCCCAGCAGGTCGCCGGCAAAGAGAGCGGCTTCATCCCCACCCGTGCCGGCGCGGATTTCCACCAGCGCATCGCGGTCTTCAGTCTCATCGCGCGGCAGCAGGCTGTACTGAATCTGTTCCTTCAGTTTCTCCACCTTCGGTTCCAGCTCCTCCAGCTCCGCAGCAGCCAGTTCAGCCATTTCTGGGTCATCACCAGTGGCCAGTTCGCGGTTTTCCTCAATCTGTTGCAGGCAGGATTGCAGGGTGGCCCAATCGCGCATCAGTTCCTGAGTGCGGCGGTGTTCGCGCATCAGTTCGCCGGCGCGCTGGCGGTCCTGAAACAGCTCCGGGTCAGCAATCTGCTTCTCCAGTTCTGCCAGGCGTTCGCGTCGTTTTTCGATGAGGGGGGCGTAATCCATACGTACCAGGTCATTCTAGCCCACACCTGCCCCACGCGCAAGTGCAATCTGTCACATGGGGCATACGTGCTCCGAGGAGATTCATTCGGGGGAATGTGGTGCGGGCTCAGTGTTTGTATTACGGCACCAGGGCTGCAGTAATTTCGCAGATGTAGAGGATGTGCAGGGGATTGTCCTCCGCGTACCAGGCGGGAGAAACCTCACTCCAATCAATGAAGTCTGCCTCCTGCAGATTGGTGCGGAACATCTTGCGGCATTCCAGCACCAGCTCGGCGTTCTGGAAGGTGGGCAGACCGGCAGGAGTAGTGGCGGGCACCAGGGAGGTGTTGGCCATCTTGTCCACATCGCGGCCGGAGTTGCGGCCGCAGAACACGAGGTCCTGGCGGTACTGCTCCGGCATGAAGCTCAGGGTGAAAGCCGGCTGCGCATCAATGAAGGTGGCGGTGTGGCGGTTCGGGCGCACAAAGACAAAGGCCACCGGGCGGTTCCAGAGGTAGCCGATGCCGCCCCAGCTGGCGGTCATGCAGTTGAAGTTGTCCGGTGTGCCGGCGGTCACCAGCATCCACTGTTTGCCGATGAGTTGCACCGGGCTGGTTGTTATTCCGGTAATATCAATGTTTTTCATATATGTGTTCCTGGTTCACAAAACCGGCGCGCCCGCAGGCGCGCCGTGCTTGAGATTTCGTTGTGGTTCTCACCACTCCATTAACGGCTGTAGTTGCCGGGATCCTGGGTGATGGTCACATCATGCGGGTGGCTTTCCTGCAGACCGCCGGCGGTGATACGCACGAAGCGTGCGTGGTCGCGGAGCTCCTGGAGGCTCTTGGCACCCAGGTAACCCATGCCGGAGCGCAAGCCGCCCACGAGCTGGAAGATGACATCGGCCAGCATGCCCTTGTACGGCACGCGGGCTTCCACGCCCTCGGCCACCAGCTTGCCGCTGCCGTTCTGGCCGTAGCGGTCGCCGGAGCCGGCACGCATGGCGCCCAGAGAGCCCATGCCGCGGTAGGTCTTGAAGTTGCGGCCCTGGTAGTGCACCACGGCACCGGGGCTCTCCTCGCAACCAGCCAGCAGACCACCCATCATGATGAGGTCGGCACCGGCGGCCAGAGCCTTCACCACGTCGCCGGAGTAGCGGATACCGCCGTCGGCAATCACGGTGACACCAGCCGGGCGGGCCACCTTGGCCACTTCCTGAATGGCGGTGAACTGGGGCATACCCACGCCGGAGATGATGCGGGTGGTGCAGATGGAGCCGGGGCCCACACCTACCTTAATGGCACTGGCACCTGCGGAGATGAGGTCACGGGCGCCGTCCTGAGTTACCACGTTACCGGCAACTACGGGTTTGCCGAGCT
>JAZOTV010000193.1:0-4948 GCA_045657815.1 Akkermansia sp. | reverse complement strand
GCCCGCTTGGCCTCCGACTTGCCTGGGTCCAGGCTTCCACACCCGGGAAAGCGGGCAGCAGCGCGGGGTGAATGTTCAGAATGCGGCGGGGGAATGCCTCCAGCAGCGGGGCTTTCACCAGGCGCATGAAACCAGCCAGGCAGATGAGGTCGTTGTTGAGCTCCTGGAGCTTCTTTGCCAGGGCTTCCTGCACTTCCAGCGGGAACTTGTTCTTGAAGCCGCCGCAGTCCATGTATTCGGCGCGTACGCCGTGCTGGCGGGCACGCTCGAGAATGTAGGCATCCTCATGATCGGAGAGAACAATCACCACCTCGGCATCGAGGCGGCCATCAGCAATAGCATTGAAGATGGACTGGCAGTTGGAGCCAGACCCGGAACCGAGAACTGCAAGACGGAGACTCATAACGCCGCTCATTCTACCTGATACACCGGATTTGTCAATGGCGAAAACGAGCAACGGCATGCGGGCATGCAGCGCTATTTCACCGATGGAGTCCGCAGGGTTGCGAAAAAATGGTATCTGATGAAGCAGCGGCAATACATCCAATTTCAAAATCAGCCCGGGTTCATGGTTGAATATACCCTTGTGTTGTGGTAGAATGCCGGGGAAGTATGATGCCCGGTATTCTTTCTGACGAGCTTTACGATTATTTATCTGCTCCCGGCTATGAACCCCAGGAAATGGTGGATATAGCCCGGGGAATGGGCTTACCCCCTGCCCGCCGCCACGAGCTGAAGGCCGCGCTGGCAGAAGGGGTGAAGAAAGGGCAACTGCTGAAGCTGCGCAAAAGCCTGTATGTGCTGCGCAAGCTGCAGGGCGGCCCGCTCACCGGGCGCATTTCCCAACGCGGAAGCAAGTTATTCTATGTGCCGGATGCAGCTTCGGCCCGCCAGCTGGCGGCCCTGCGTCCCGGGGAGGATATGGGAGCCCTGCTCGTTTCCCCTTACCGCAGCCACGGCGCTATGGATGGCGATAAGGTGCAGGTTTCTGTGCGGGTGCAGGCGCCGGCCCGTGATAAACACCACCGCTATCGCCCGCAGGCCCGCGAAACGCACCTGGAGGTGCGAGTACTGGAAATCATATCGCGCGGGCGCGACCGCTGGGTGGGCACCTACAAATCCACCGGGCGGTACGGGCTGATGATGGGGGATGGCAGGACCAGCCCGGAGCTGGTGCGGCTGCTCACCCCGCCGCCGGCCAATCTGCTGCCGGGCATGGTGGTGGTGGTGGAGCCGCGCAGTTACCCGCTGGGACAGGGCGAGGCCACCGGCAGCATTGTGCAAGTGCTCGGCTGGCCGGAGGACGAAGGCGTGCAGATTACCACCATTATGCACAAATACAGCCTGGCGGATACGTTTCCTGCAGAGGTACTGGAGGAGTCTGAGCGCATTCCGGACACCATTACCCCCGCTGAGCTGGAGCGCCGCGATGACTGGCGGCAACGCTGTATTATCACCATTGACCCCGAAACCGCACGGGATTATGATGATGCCATTTCTGTGACCCGCCACGGCAGCAACTGGGAACTGGCAGTGCATATTGCCGATGTGAGCCACTATGTGCGCCCCGGTTCTGCGCTGGACGAGGAGGCCCGCGAACGCGGGAACTCCACCTACCTGCCGGACCGCGTGCTGCCCATGCTTCCGCCGCGCCTGTGTGATGGCATCTGCTCCCTGCGCGAGGGGGAAGACCGACTCACCCGCCTGTGTCTGATGCAGATTAACCGCCAGGGCAAAGTATTCAAGGCCGAATTCAGAGATGCCGTCATCTGCTCTCGCCGCAGGCTGAGCTACCCCCAGGCACTGGAGGTGCTGCAAGGCAAGGGCTCCACGGGCGATGCCGAGGTGGATGCCATGATTCTGGAAGCAGGCAAGCTGGCAGAGCTGCTGCGCCGCAAGCGCTTTGAGGCCGGTGCCCTGCGGCTGGATATGCCGGAAATGCGTCTTATTACCGATGACCATGGTGCCCCGGTGGATGTGGAGGTGGAAACGAGCGATGAAGCCCACCAGCTGATAGAGGAATTCATGCTGGTGGCCAACGAGAGCGTGGCGCATGCACTCAATGCCCACAGTCTGCCGACGATTTACCGCGTGCATGAAGCCCCGGATCCAGCCAAGCTGAGCGAGCTGGCGCAGGAGCTCAAAGCCTATGGTATCAAAGCAGGCACCCTTGCTACCCGCGAGGAGCTCAACGCCGTGATGGACAAGATTGAAGGCCACCCGGATGAGCAGATTCTGAAGGTGCAGCTGCTGCGCGCCATGATGCGCGCCCGCTACTCCCCGGATGCCTTGGGGCACTACGGCCTGGCCAAGGGGGATTACTGCCATTTCACCAGCCCCATACGCCGCTATGCGGACCTGGTGGTGCACCGTGCCTTTGCCCGGCTGAGCGGCTCGCTCTCTGCCCCGCTCCCCTCCCCGGGGGCACTGGCCACCATTGCCGACCACATTTCTGAGACAGAGCGCAACTCTGCCGCTGCCGAAAGCGAGGCGCAGCAAAGCATGATGAGCCGATTCCTGGAGCTGCAGTGCGAAAGCCCGGATCCGAAGGTATGGGATGCAGTGGTGCTGACCTGCTGGCCACAGGGCATGGCGGTGGAGGTGCCGCTGCTGAAGGTGAAAGGCTTTGTTTCCGGGGCGGATTTGCCGCATGATACCTCCTGGTATTTCGAGCGCCATGCCGAGCGATGGACCAGCACCGATGCCCGCTGCCTGTACCCGGGAGCCCGGCTCCGGGTCATTCCCACCCGGGTGGACCAGGGCACAGGCTTTGCCGATTTCACCCCGGTAGCATAAGAAAAACGAGCAGTGCGTATCCGCGCACTGCTCGTTTCGTTTCGGCAAGAGAAACTTCTACTTCTGCTGCAGGGTCTCAAGCGCCATGCAGGTCTCGCGCACAATGCGGCGGCCTTCAGCCACATCCTGCGCATGGCTGCTGCCGATGCTGCGCTCTACCGTGAACAGCGCAGAAAGCCGTGCATTCATGTTGTCCACCACGGCAGCGGCGGCAGGGGATTCCCCGGCGCGAGCCCGCAACAGATTGATTTTCTCGAACTCCTCCATACCCTCTCGCAGACGCTCAAAGCGGATGGAACTGCGGTTGCCCGGGTACACCAGGAAACAATCCCCCGTGGGCCAGTGCACAAAATCCGTGCATTCGAGCGGGTTTCGATTCCAGGAATTATAGGCCCAGCGCAAGAACCCATCCAACTGATTGGCTGCGGCAAAGAAACCCAGCCACTCAGCCTCTGCCGGGGCGGAGGTGGTAAACGTATTGGGCTTGCCCGGGTGCAGGCAGACATAGAAGGTGGTAATCTTGCCGGCGGCCTTACGCTCCCGCAGCAGAACCCCGAGGGCGCTGCCGGCGTGGGTGAGCACCGGAGAGATATTGTACACCTCGCGGGTGAGCGCAGAGGGTTTATCCACAGCAGAGGCTATGCGGAAGGACGGGGCATTCTCCCGCACCAGTCGCATGGCCTCCCGCACCATGCGATCCGGGCGTTCATCGATGGCAATGCAGGTCTTTTCTGCCCAGCCCTTTGCCTGCATATGCCGGTGAAAATCGCGCAGGAAGGGAGCCCACACCTCTGCAAACGCCGGGGTGGCAGGGTCGGCAGCCAGATACTGCTCTCGCCCCGTGGCTTCGTCAAAATACAGCACCTTCAGATGCCAGGGAAGCATGGAATAGCAGCTGATCTGCTCCCGGATACCGATTTCATCGTGCATGAAATGCACCCAGGCATCCAGCGCTGTATAGTCATAACGCATCACGCCATCTCGTCCGCGAATCCACTTCACCATGCCGGGGAAAGCATCATACGTCTGCCCATTCCAGGCTTCATCAATCAGCGTGCAGGTGATGCACTTCTGCCCGGCTTGTGCCAGGCGTTTCATGAGAGGACGCATGATTTCAAAATGAGCAGCGCTCCAGGGCTCCACATCGTGCCAGCGAGCCACAGACTCCGGGTGCTGCCAGAGGTCGAGGTGGATTTTCCACTCAGAAGGCGCAGGAAGCACGGCAGAATCCACCAGCAATTCCACCTGCTGCACAGCCGGCTTGCATCCCGGCGCATTAACCACAACAGTCCCCTTGTACATTCCGGGCTCCACGCCAGGCGGAATATCCGCCTCGAACCACACGGCACGGTGCAGGCCGGCAGGGTGCTTGCAGTGCGTTTCGCTGCCTATCACATCTGCTGTAATACTGCGGCCGGCCTTTGTGTAGCGAATCATGCGCGCAGTGGCTGTAATCTGGCAGTTTCCCTTACGCAGCGGCGTGCAGATCACACTGAGCTGCGCGGCATTTCCACCGGTAGATACTGCCAGCTGAGAGCAGATGCGCTCCCCTCGCCATGCAGTGAAGCGCAGCGGAGCTGCCTGCGCATCATTTACAAACGGATAGGGGGAACCTGCACTGAGGCGATTCTCCGCAGACGGAAGAATACGCAACTCTGTGGCCTGTGCCGCAGACGCATCAGCCTGCCCCCCCACTGCCTCGTATGCCGGATGCCGGTCTGCCGGATTCTGGGCCAGCGCCACCTGCACAGCACCAGCCAGAGCAATCAGCAATGAAGATGAGTATGTACGGAATACCATGCCCACCACCTTACCACATACAGCAGCTATTGCAAACTCTAAACTGCGTACATCTTATTTCCGGCGCCGGCACACGCAGGGGACAGAAGGTTTGCCGCCGGATTCGCGCTACCAGGTGTGGCAGAGCCCCGGGATTCAGACTCAGAAAAAGGGCGAGGCTCACATGTGAACCCCGCCCTTGTGTTAAAATGAATTGTTCAGCAGAATCAGCTGGCCAGGATAATGGCACCTGTGAGAACGAAGAGGGAGATAATCACCCAGAGGATGACCACGCCACGCCCCTCAGCGGCATTGCCGGTACCCTGCAGGTGGCTGTACTTGCCGCGAATCTTGCCCTTCTTCATGAAGCCAT
>JAZOTV010000192.1:0-2665 GCA_045657815.1 Akkermansia sp. | reverse complement strand
CGGAGCGGGTGACAGAGCGGTGGCTTAACTCGTTGCGACTGTTCTGTCACCCGCTCCGCGGGCTCCGTCATGTTTTGCTTGTTGCAGGGGCTGCGCCCGCTGACGCGGGCTTACCCCTGCCTCTCCTCTATAGCCCCTCCGGGGCATAAAGTTCCGCAGGCTTCGCCTGCCCGACAAACTGCAATTTGGCGCAGCAATCTTTGGGACACATGTGGAAAGCACCATACGCGCGCAAACAGGCACAAACGCACACGGATTGGGCTTGATGCTGCGGGGTGAGTATGATAGAATGCGCGGCGTGAAGGTAATTGTAGTTACAGGAGGCATAGCCTCCGGCAAGTCCACAGTGGTGGAAATGCTGCAGGAAAAAGGAGGGGCCGGCGTAGAACTGTTTGATTGTGATGCCGCAGTGGCCGACTTACAGCAGCAGGGTAAGTTATCCCGGGATCTGGTGACAGTGTTCGGGACGGAAGCGCTGTGCGACGATGGAAGGGTAAACAAGGACTTTCTACGCCAGATAGTACAGCATGACCCGGAGGGGCGCGATAAACTGAACAATCTGGTGCACCCGAAACTGGCTCAGATGTGCCTGGAGGCGCAGGCAGAGGCCCGCCGCCGCGGAGATGTGCATTGTTTTCTGGTGGATATTCCGCTGTATTTTGAGAGCCCGGTGGAGTTCGGGGCCGATGTGGTGTGCGTGGTGGCGGTAACGCCGGAAACCCAGATTGCGCGCATGGCCAGCCGGGATGGCTTTGACCGCGAGCAGGCAGAGGCCATGCTGAATGCGCAGCTGCCCACGCAGGCCAAGATTGACCGGGCCAATCTCGTATTCTGGAATGAGGGCAGCCCGGACACCCTGCGCAAGCAGGTGGAGCTTTTCTACAACACTGAGCTGGCAGCCGAGGCCAGGGCCATGCATGCCCGCTCTGTCATCATCAACCTGAATGAACTGCGTGCGCAGCCGCTGAATGAGCTGCAGCGCATAGCCACCACAACTGCCAGCCGCGGCACTGATTCCCTGCCCCGCCCGCAGCTGGTGGCAGAGCTGGCCCGCACTTACCTGGCAGAAGGCAGCCAGGTGGTGGTGAGCGGCGTACTGGAATTCTGCAAGGACAATACGGTTTACCTGCGCGATGAAGCCAGAAGTTTCCGCCCGGGCGAGGATGACCCGCGAGTGCCGCAGGAGCTCATCCGGAAATACGGGCTGCGCCCCGGTAACCAGCTGAAGGTGAAACTGCGCCCCCTCCAGGGCAGGAAGGAAAGAGACCTGATGGCCGCCGAGGTTCTGGAGATTGAGGGCACACCGGTGGCAGAATACGAACAGCCCAAACCCTTCGACCGCCTTACCCCGCTTATCCCCACCGAGCGCCTGATTCTGGAAAACCCGGATATCAAATCACCGGCCATGCGGGTGCTGGATCTCATTACCCCGCTGGGGCTGGGACAGCGCGCGCTGGTGGTGGCACCGCCGCGCGGCGGCAAGACCGTGCTGCTCAAGACCATGGCAAAGAGCCTGCGCGCCAATTATCCGAACACGCACCTGCTGGTGCTTCTGCTGGATGAACGCCCGGAGGAGGTGACTGATTTTGAGGACACGGTGGATGTGCCGGTGTATGCCTCCACGTTCGATGAACCGTCCCGCCGCCATGCTCAGCTGAGCGATCTGCTGCTGGAGCGCGCCCGCCGACTGGTGGAACAGGGCAAGGATGTGATTATCATGCTCGATTCCCTGACCCGACTGGCACGCGGTTACAACGCCAACCAGAGCGGTGGCCGCACGATGTCCGGCGGCCTGGGCTCCAACGCGCTGGAAAAGCCCCGCAAATTCTTTGGTGCTGCCCGCAAGGTGGAAGAAGGCGGCAGCCTCACCATCATTGCCACCTGCCTTATCGAAACCGAATCCCGCATGGATGAAATCATTTTCGAGGAATTCAAGGGCACCGGCAATATGGAAATACGGCTCGACCGCGAGCTTTCGGAGCGCCGCATCTACCCGGCCATTTCCATTCCCCAGAGCGGCACCCGGAATGATGACCGCCTGTACCACCCGAATGAGCTCCCGCGCGTGTTGCAGATACGCCGCCAGCTGAGCACCCTGCCCGGCTGGGAGGGGCTGCAAACCCTGCTGCGGAATATCGGTCAGACGCAGAACAACCTCGAAATCCTGCTCAAAGGGCTGACTATCTCCAACCGCTGATACAAAAGAGCTGTTTCACAACAGGAATTTTCAAATAAATCATAGCACCCCGCCAGGCATCAGGAACTGGCGGGGGCTCTTTTTTTGCCGGAGCTCGGGACCCAGCCCCCGAAAAGATAAGCTGAAACGCCGCCCGGATTTTCTCCGGACGGCGCTCAGCGTCTCTATGCTATTGCCGTTGCAGACAACGGCAAAATTGTCTTAGTGCTTCTGGCACTTGCGGGCGTGGGGACGACGACCGCACTTGCCACCGCAGTGGGCGCGACGCTGACCCTTCTTACCGAACTTCGGGCCCTTCTTACCGCCGCGCTTGGAGAACTCAGCCTTGATGGCAGCCTTCTCAGCGTCGGAAATCTTGCCGTCCTTGTCGGTGTCGAACTTCTCCATGAACTTAGCCTTCATCTCGGCCTTGCGAGCCTCGAACTTGGCCTTCATCTCAGCCTTCTGCTCCTCCGTCAGCTGGGGACG